>JAKALI010000638.1 GCA_021813195.1 Pseudomonadota bacterium | reverse complement strand
TCGATCTTGATGCGATCCCCTTCACGCCGGTGTTTCAATGGCTGCGTCAGACCGCGCGCATTGACGACGCTGAAATGTTGCGGACATTCAACTGTGGCATCGGCCTGATTATGGTGTGCCAATCCGAGCGCGCCGAAGCCGTGGCCGTGGCACTCAGAGATGCCGGTGAGCGCCCCGTGAAACTCGGCAGGATCACCAAACCCTCCGGTGCGCGCACCGAGGCCAAAGGTAAGGGTGAAACTTGGGCCGTGCGGTACACGGGATCCCTGCGCTGAGCGAAGCAAACGCCACTTGAAACGCTCATCAGATTTCGCGAGGGATAAACGCGATGGGGCGAAGCCGACCAAAGCCGCGCTCAGACGGTCATCGAATTCGATACCATCTACAAAACAGAACTCGTCTAAACTCCCGATTGCTGGAAACTCTGCGGCAACGCCCACTGCTGTAACTTCAGTCGCGTCAAATCCCGCTTCCGTTTGATGGGCGCGCGCCTGGAGCAGGAACTGCCACTGTGTCCGGGTGAACTTGACGACCTCGAACGCGTGGGTCGTCGCGCACAGTTCGGCGATCATCGCATTCGCTCTACCGAGGTGTGCGCTGGCGCGCGTACCTTCCGGTTTCCCACGATCGTCAGCCGCAAGACGGGCTGCGCCTGCGAGCATGCGACCCGCCCGGCGATCTGTCGCCGCTATCCGATCCTTCCAATTGTCGACGTGGACGGTGCCATATGCGGGCTCGACCGTATCGGACTGTATGACGTACTCGAAATGGTGTCCGGTCAGGATCGCATCTGCCGCATGGACAGCGCCTCACCAGGCGAATTGGCAAAACTGCGGCGCTTGACGGATGCGACAACGCGTTCCAGCGCTGGCACCTTCGCCCTGATTGCCGTGAAAATCGTGCAGGATCATGTGTGCGCCCGCTTGTGCGACATGGTGGCCCGCGCGCCGACTTCGAGCGTGTACAGTCTTTTCGAGTTGGCCCTGTTACGGGGAACGCTCTTCGATCAGGCCGACCTCAGCCGGAATCTCGAGATCGCCGTGGCTCTCATCGAAACTGAGCGCGGGCCGATACACTGGTCGGATTGAACTGACCTCAGTGCCACGCCGTGTTTCCCGGCACGGGCGGAGCATGTTATGGGCGCAGGTATGACAAGTGCCCCAATCGACCCGCTGTCAGATCTCACCGCGCCCACCCCAGACCGTCCGCGCAAACGGGCGGCAATCCTCATCTCGGGTCGCGGCTCGAACATGATGAGCCTGGTGGAGGCGAGCAAATCACCCGATTATCCCGTCGAGTTCTGCCTCGTGGTGTCCGACAATCCTCAAGCGGCCGGACTGACTTGGGCGCGAGATCAGGGGCTGCCCGTCCTCGCCCTCGATCCGAAGCACTTTTCCGACCGCGCGCATCTCGAAGGACAATTGAACGGCGTTTTAGAGGCAAGCAGCGTCGAGTTGGTTTGTCTCGCCGGCTTCATGCGGCTTCTCAGTTCCGAATTTGTCGTGCGCTGGCATAACCGCTTGGTCAACATCCACCCTTCGCTTTTGCCGGCGTTCCGCGGGCTCGACACCCATGCGCGCGCACTGGAAGCGGGGGTCAAGGTCGCCGGTTGCACAGTCCACCTCGTGCGACCCAAGATGGATGAGGGACCGATCCTCGGTCAGGCGGTCGTTCCGGTGCGCCCCGACGACACACCGGACTTGTTGGGGGCCAGAATCCTTGCGGCGGAACACCGCCTCTACCCCCGCGTCGTCGCCCTGTTCGCCATCGGACGGATCGTTGTGGATGGCGATAAAGTGACGTCTTTTCCAATTGTTAGCTCCAACTGGACGCAGTTTGTACCCGACACGACCTGACTCTAACCTAGCGATAATTCTACCGTTGCAGGTCGGACGCGACGCCCCGCAATTTTGACGCGGCCCCCCTGAGGTCGCATGGACACTCCGTCAAGCCGGGTGTTAGTCAAGTCTGACGGTCGCATCTTTATTCCCGAGGGGATCGGCGTAACGGTTCCTCACCCGTGTGAAGCCAATTGTTTGCGCTTCGCAGCGACGATCCTTGGCGCACGGGCCAGCACGACCGGGAGAGGCACTTCTCTCCGCAGTTGCAGCCGCCCCGCGGCTCGGAGATACGCATATGACAGTCCAGCAGCCCATTGCCCATACCCAGGGCCTCGGCGACACCAACAGCATCTGGTTCAAACTGACGGCGTTGACGAAGGCTGACGCAGAAAACCCGATGCGGACGCTCCAGATGATGGCGGACCGGTATGGGCCGGTGATCGCCGTCAACATCGCCAACCAGCGCGTGGTTTTTCTCACGGAGCCTGAGCACTTCAAGCACGTTCTGGTCACGAAGGCCGATGACTACCTCAAGTACTTCGATGGCTTGAAGCCGGTGTTCGGCAAATCCATGATCACGCACGACGGCGTGCTGTGGCAAAAGATTCGCATGCCGCAGCAGCCAGCGTTCCACCCCGACATGTTCGCGGAGTACATCCCGTACTTCTTGCAGGCGATCCGCTCCAAGATGGAGCTGTGGTCGAAGCTCGCTGAAATGGGCGACACGTTTGAGATGGTGGAACAAACCTGGACGCTCGCTGCGGACATGATCTGCAAAGCGCTGTTCGACCGCGACATGCCCTTCAATCCCCACTTCGTCTTCAAGTGCGTGAAAACCTACACGGACGTCATGAACCACAAAGCGATTCGCATGCGCGTGGTTCATGGCGAGGACTTCGAGCTGACGGAACTCGACGCTGCAAAGGCAATGGAAGCCTGGGCGGCCGTGCCGCCCGCCGTGTTCGCGGCCAACCCGCGCGAAGAGCGCGAACGCACGCTTCTGAAAATGATCCAGGACGTGACCGCCGATCCCAACGTTCCGGAGTTCGATCACCAGCAGGCGATCGATGAATTGAAGCAGTATCTGTGGGCGGGCACCGAGACCACGGCTTTGACGCTCGCGTGGGCGATGTATCTGTGCGCCAAATATCCCGAAACAGCCGACCGCATCCGCAAGGAAGGTGAAGCGACCTACGGCGATCGCGAGCCGACGGCGGCCGACTATTCCGCCCTTGCCTACACCCGCGCCGTCATCCAGGAGACGATGCGGATCTATCCTCCGATTTGGGGGCTCATTCGCGTTGCCTCGAAGGCTGACGTCATCGGTGGCAAGGAGATCAAGCCCGGTGATCGCGTCGTCCTGTTTTGTTATGGCGCTCACCACAATCCGCGCTTCTGGGAGGCACCGGAGGAGTTCCGCCCCGAGCGCTGGATGGGCGGCGGCGCCAAGAAGCAGGTGAAGTATTCCTACCTGCCGTTCGGTGGCGGCAAGCGCTCCTGCATCGGCGGCGCCATGAGCCAGGTGGAGAACACGCTCGCCCTGTCGCTCTTGCTGCGCCGCTTCCGGCCCGAGTACGTGGGCGACGATCCGGCCGGCATCAACGCCACGGTGACGCTGACGCCCAAGGGCGGGC
>JAKALI010000637.1 GCA_021813195.1 Pseudomonadota bacterium | reverse complement strand
CTTCGTCGTCCCATATCTTTGGGAATTATATACTTGACACCCTGGCGCGAAGGGAGTAATCTACGCCTATCGTGACTCGATGCGGATAAGCGAGATGACCAAGAAAGTAACCATCAGCGCCTACGAATTCCTCAAAAAGTTCCCTGATGAACGCGCTGCTCGCTTGCATATCGAGGAACGTCGCTGGCACGGAAAGCCCATTTGCCCGCATTGTGGCAGCGTCGAGCGCATCCAAACCCGCAAGATCGAGGGCTATTTCCGTTGTCTCTCCTGCAAGGAGGATTTCACCGTGCGTACCGGGACGATTTTCGAGCGTTCCCATGTGCCCCTCGATAAGTGGCTGTACGCAATCTACCTGTTGGTCACATCGCGCAAGGGCGTGTCGTCACTCCAACTCTCCAAGGAAATCGGCGTGACGCAAAAGACCGCGTGGTTCATGCTCCAACGGCTGCGCGAAGCCTGCGGCGGCGGAGCAGGCAGCGATGGCGGTTTCCTGTCAGGGATCGTCGAAGCCGACGAAACCTACATCGGCGGCAAAGAGGCCAACAAGCACGAATCGAAGAAGCTCAAGAAGGGACGAGGCACGGTTGGCAAGACCGGCGTTCTTGGCATGCGCGAGCGTGACGGACATGTGAAAGCGGTTGTTCTGGATGGCACCACGACCGAAGAAATCACCGGCCATATCTTCGCCAACGTCGCGCCGGGAACGACACTCTGCACCGACGAGCACGCCGCCTACCAAAATTTGCCGAAAATCGGCCTGCCGCTTGACGTGCCGGCTTACCACCACAGGTCCGTCAATCACAGCGCCAAGCAATTCGTGGACGGAATGGCCCACACCAACGGCATCGAAAGCGTGTGGGCGGTGCTCAAACGCGGTTTCTACGGCGTCTATCACCAGTTCAGCCAGAAGCACATGCAACGCTATGTCGATGAATTCGCCTACCGGCTCAACGAAGGAAATGTGCGGGTTCATACGATGGATCGAATCGACGCCCTTATCGGCAAGACGCTCGGCGTGCGCCTGACCTACGCCAATCTCACGGGAGAGTTCGTATGAAACAGGATTCGCGGCTTCACACGCTGGATCGAACATTGGATCGAGTGCTGGCGTACCGTCCTGGTCGCCGGACAGCGCTCGCGCAGGCAATTGCCGGCGCAGCCGCCCCTTTGCATTTCTACGAGTTTTTCGCGGGTGGCGGCATGGCCCGCATCGGCCTTGGCCCCGGCTGGTCATGCCGTTTCGCCAACGACATCGACGAAAGCAAGGCGTGCGCTTATCAGCGCAATTTTCAAGATTCCGACGAACTTGTGGTCGACGACATCGCCAAGGTTGCGGTTGCAGACCTTCCGGGGCGGGCGCACCTGGCGTGGGCATCGTTTCCCTGCCAAGACCTTTCCCTGGCCGGCAACGGCGCGGGCCTGAAAGGCGAACGCTCGGGGATGTTTTGGGAATTTTGGCGACTCATCAAGGGATTGCGGGCAGAACGTCGAGCGCCGCGCGTCATCGTGCTGGAAAACGTCTATGGCGCGATCACGTCGCATGAAGGCCGCGACATGGCGGTGATCTGCGGCGCATTAGCCGACGAGGGCTATCGCTTCGCTCCGTTAGTGATTGATGCCGCGCAATTCGTGCCGCAATCTCGGCCCCGGCTGTTCATTGTCGGCTTCGCCGATGGCATCCACCCTCCCGCCGATCTTGTTTGCGCAACGCCGGTCGCTCCGTGGCACCCGGAAGCCTTTGGCATGTCCTTTGACCTTCTGGATGAGGCGGCGCGCAAGCGTTGGCTTTGGCTTCGTTTGCCGGACGCTCCGGCTCGTGTCGCGCGTTTGGTCGACATCATTGAGGATGAGCCAACAAGCGTTGAATGGCACTCCGCTTTGGAGACGCGGCAGCTTTTGTCCATGATGACGCCGATCAATCTGGAAAAGGTGAAGGCGGCGAAGAAGTCCAAAGTGAAGATCGTTGGCGCAATCTACAAGCGCACGCGCTTGGACGATCAGGGTGTTAAGAGGCAGCGGGCGGAAGTTCGCTTCGATGATGTGGCGGGCTGTCTCCGCACGCCGGCTGGCGGCTCAAGCCGTCAGATCATCCTTGTTGTCGAGGGGCAGAAAATCAGGAGTCGGTTGCTGTCGTCGCGCGAAGCGGCGCGGCTCATGGGCATCCCAGATTCGTACATCCTTCCGGCGCGATACAACGACGCCTATCATCTTGCCGGTGATGGCGTCGCTGTCCCGGTTGTTTCCTGGCTTGCGCGGCACTTGATCGAACCCGCGCTTGTCGCAAATCCCGTTTACGCTGTCGCCGAAGCGGCGGAATAGCTCATGTCGGACGCCAGTTTGTCAAAAGCTGCGTTGCGTCAACGATTTGACGCGTTCATTGCGGCCAACACCCACAAGAAGGCGTCAGAGACGGACTTTCGCCGGAAAGGCTCGCTTGGGGTGGGCCTGATTATCACCCACACGCTCATGAGCAAGGCTCCAATGTTCCCGCTCAATCCAGATGATTTTCTGGCGGACGCCGGAACACAGGTCAAGAACCTGAGCGGGTCGAATATCAACAAAATCCTCAAGGCCCACGGCATCGACAAGTCGCTCGGAACAGAAGTCGGCAGGACCAACCGGGGCGCACCGCAGCATATGCGTGTCTATATCGAGTTTTTGAACACACTCCAGGCTGATGACGCCCTCGATCTTCCGGAGTTGATGGAGTTCTGGCTTGAAAAGGTCCGCGAGTTCTTCGCCGCCAAGCCGTTTGAGTTGAAGCTGGACCCGTCGCTCGGGCTGCGCGCTATGGTCCGACATTTGATGAAGCAGGCCGAGGATCGCCAGCGCCAGCAACAAGGGTTCAATTTCGCCGGCACGCTTGCGCAACACCTGATCGGCGCGAAGCTCGACTTGGTGTTGGGTGTCGATCCCGCCCGCCATCACGGCGCAAATCAGAACGACGCTGGAGGGCGACACGGCGACTTTTTGTTGAACGACGTATGCATTCACGTCACGACGGCACCAGCCGCGCTCCTGATGCAGAAGTGCAAAGAGAATCTGAGCCACGGTTTGCGGCCCATCATCGTAACCATCTATTCCCGCGTGGCGGTCGCGGAGGCGCTGGCAGAGGACATCGAGATCGGTAGCCGTATCGACATCTTCGAGATCGAGCAGTTCATCGCCACCAATATGTTCGAACTGAGCTTGTTCAAGCCCGGTGATCGGCGGATAAAGGTTGGCGAGTTCGTCGCCCGTTACAATGAGTTAATCGACGAGCACGAGACGGACCCAAGCCTGAAAATCCACTTCTTGGAGTAACTCGCTGATGCGGTCGTTTCCCCCATCGAAGAATCGTTTAGCCGCCCTGGAACAGGATAAAGCGGCCGGCGGAGCCGAGTTGCGCAAGATGCGCACGAAGTCGGGCGGCATCGTGACGGTATCCCTGGCGCTTTCTCCGGTTGATGGAGGATCGCGCGTTACGCTTCGGTTCAA
>JAKALI010000636.1 GCA_021813195.1 Pseudomonadota bacterium | reverse complement strand
TCCATCTGCTTTGACACATCTTTCTCCGACTCATTCAGGTTGTTTTCGGCCTGATGGAGCAGGCTCTGCTCCTCTATCCAGTTCTGAATGTATTGCCCTACCAGCGCAGCGCTGTCGCGCGGTGTGGTGTTCTTAGGCACTAAATCCTTTAAATCGGAAGGGTATAGATAGTTGCCGAATGCCTTGGCTGTGGCGATGATGGTGACGCTTCTTGATCCGGTGGCGCTGGTCCTGTTGATCGCCGGCAATTACCTGCTGACAAGCTGCACGCCGGCGGCACTCAAACGCAGGGACACCGGGCGCGAGCGCCAGCCCAACGCGCCGACGCGCACGAAAGCCCGAAAGGCACGCACCACGGCATTCAAGAAACCCGCCAACGTGCTCCAGCTTCAGGCGGCCAGCGCGGGGGACTGACCCTCATCCCCGCTTACCTTCTTCCCAGCCCCCCAGGCGTCGCCTGCGCGGGGCTTTTTCCATTCTGGGCCAGCGCCGTGCTCTCACATGGCCAGGATAGACCGCCGCCCCGAACCACCGGCACGAACACGCAACCTCGCAAGGCGCCGTCGGGTGACGCCGCCACCTCCGCCAAGCGAAGCAGCCAACACTGGTGCTGTGCTGGCAATCGCCCAGCGTGTATCTTCAACAAACCCAGCAACCCGATCGCGCGCGCGCCAATCCCAAAACAACTATGAACCAGATCCAATCCCAAGTATTCCCGACTACCCGCGGCGCACGGTTTTCCGACGACCGGCGCTACCGCTACGAGCTTTGGAGATTTTGGGACGAATCCAAATCGCCGATCCTGTTCACCCTTCTAAATCCTTCAATCGCGGATGAAGATACCAACGACGCCACCATCGAGCGCTGCCAGCGTCGCGCTCAGCTTTTGGGGTACGGTGGGTTGATCGTCTGCAACATTTTTGCTTTTTGCTCCACATCGCCAGGAAAACTGTACCAGGTCGACGATCCCGTTGGCCAGGACAATGACCGAGTGCTACTAGCGCGCGCAAAGACGGCTGGCTTGGTCGTATGCGGGTGGGGCACACACGGCGCTTTCAAAGGACGAGGGCCCGCCGTGCTCGCCATGCTGCGCGCGAACGCGATCACCCCGTATGCACTAAAGATCAATGCAGACGGATCCCCACAGCATCCGCTCTACGTCGGCTACAACGTAGCGCCCATCCCAATCCCGGCATGACGGAGACGAGCGCCCCCGAATTGCCCGCCGGGGCTGAAGCCCCAGCCAGCCGGGCACAACTCGGCATCACCCTCTCGATCGTCTGCGTCGCGCTGCTTGGACGGTCCGCCGTCGACAAGATTCTGCTTGTTCGCGACGGAGCCGCTGCCGTCGCCCGCTGGGGTCAAATGGGGTCATACCTCGACCTGATCGTAGGCTGCGCAGCCGCCGGCATCGGTAACGGGTTGGCGATCCTGGTCGCTCGCGCAAGGACGGACCAACGCGGTCGCCTACTGCGCACCGCGTTGCGGCTGGCAACGCTCATCAGCGCGACCGCCGCAACGGCTTTTTCGGTCTCCGCCCTGGCCGGTGGGCAGTGGGACAACGTGATCGGGCTGAGCCGCATCGAGCTCGTTTGGGGCTCTGCACTCGCCTGCGCTGCAACGGCCGGCGCCATTCTCGGGAGCTATTGGATTGGCATCCGCGATCTCCGCTCACTCCTCACGTTCACCGCAGGCGTCGCAGCCTGTTCAGTGGCCGCCGTGGCGGGATCGCCAGCCGGTATCACGCTCACTGCGTTAGCGGCAGCGCAGGCTCTCCCAGCCATCATCGCAGCCGCATTTCTCTTACGGCACACACCCGACAAGGCCCCCACGCGACTGCCGACCGAGGGCCATTTGCTGAAATTCCTGCCCGCCGGATTGGCCGCAGGCTTCGTCGGCCCTCTGGCAATGATCGCCGCACGCGCGATCGTCGCCAACGCCGATTCCTGGCACGACGCGGCGCAGCTGCAAGCGCTCTGGCGCGTGTCGGACTGGGTTACCAACATCGCCGGCGGCATCCTTGGCATCCTGTTCCTGCCACGGATGAGCGCCGCGATCGCGCACGGCGCGCTCACGCATGAGATGCAACGCGCTGCCCGTGTTGTTCTCCCAGCAAGCATCCTCGCTTTTTTCCTGCTTTACGTGGCACGGACACCCGTATTTCTTCTTCTTTACGGCCAGTCATTGCAACCAGACGCTGCCACCACGGCGCTGTTCTTTGCCGGCGCGTTCGCCAGGATCGTGTCCTGGATCCCGCTGTCCGCCCTGTACGCCCAAGGTCGGGCGCTTACCATCGCTGCCAGCGATTTTGCGTCCCTTCCGTTTTTTGCATCAATGCTCGTTCTCGGGCGCTCCGACCTTACCCCGCAACGCATCGGAGCATTGTGGTTTGGAACGTACCTGCTCTACGCAACGATCAATCTTTACCTCACTCTCCGATCCGGCCCTGGACCGCTTCGAATCTCCACCAGGCGCAGAGCTTGATGTTGCAGTCGCCGACTGCGCCTGGGTCTCGCCACACCTCGCCGATGTTCTCTGGCTCAACACTGGAGAGCGACCCCATGGTCAGCGTCGTCCCGCTGCCAAGTCTCGGGAGACGCGTAAGCCATCGCTTATCCGCAGTATTGTCCTCACCTATGGCAGAGCATTGTGAAGCGAGGGTCAATTCTGTGCCAATCACCAAGGAAATGATTCAGCGCCTCTAGGAATCGTTCCCGATAGAACGAAAGAGATTCGAGGAGAACGAGGAATTTCTTGAATGACTGCCTCGTCGTGGCGAGTCGCTCATCCGCCCCTCGCGACGCCGGATCCCCCAAGAAGTTGACAATGCGTCCAGCGATGCCTGGTTCCGGCCGAGGCTCAGGGGCGACATGAGCGAACGAATAGAACGAAGCAATTTCCCCGCGGGCTCCAAGACACATGAGAAAGACAAAGGCTAGGAACTCCGGCGTCTCCATTCCAGAATACCTAACAGCGCGAAGCGCATCGCTTGACCCCAGAAAAGCCCAGGCGAGGGCTCCAACTGTTTCGGTGGGAAACGCCATCAACGTCGGTTCGCCCTGCTGCAATGTTTTGCCGATGTTTACGAGGTCGCTCCGGTGGAACGCGTAGCGCGCCGGATGTCGTCGACCCGCACCCGAATGCGTTCCGAGATGTTTGGCACCATCGCGTCGAGGCGATCCTGAGCCTCCTTGGCTTGTGCACGAACTGTGTCCCGAAGAAGTTGCTCGCGCAATGTCGGCCACAGCGAGGCCAGCTCATTCGATACAACCGGATGCAAGATTGCGTCGAGTTCCTGGACTTCGGGGAAGTCATGCAGGACGATTGGCTTTGTTACGTAGACGTCCATTTGATCCTCCAAGGGAGGGCCGGCAGGGATTCATGTAATTTTCGTTGAAAAAGCACCTATCTCACTGATCTAAACGGTCCTTTTCAGTATTTCCCGTTCGTCCTTGAAGCCCTCGTCTGGACGCGTGTGCAC
>JAKALI010000635.1 GCA_021813195.1 Pseudomonadota bacterium | reverse complement strand
GATATCGGCGAGGTTTGGCGCGGCATTCCCAGGCGGAGCTCGCCAGGCCGCGCCCGGAAGGTTTTTCTCTATTCGCACGACACCTATGGCCTGGGACATTTGCGCCGCAATCTGGCGATTGCAGAACATCTCCTGGCGCGGACGCCGGCCTTTTCGGTGCGGCTGCTCACCGGTTCACCCGTAATCGGCAACTGGCGGTTGCCGGAGCGGCTCGATGTCACGGCTCTGCCGCCCGTGGTCAAGACTGGGGTAGAAACCTACGCCCCGCGCTATTCGACATTGCCGTTCGGGCTTGTGAAGGCGTACCGCGAGGCCTTGATCCTTAAGTCGGTCATCGAGGAGGGCCCGGATATCTTTCTTGTTGATCATGCTCCGGCCGGGATGAACGCGGAATTGCTCTCGACCCTGGCATTTATCCGGCGGGAATTACCCGAAACGCAGGTGATCCTCGGCCTCAGGGATATTCTCGACAGTCCGGAAACCGTGCGGGATATCTGGCGACAGCAGGGCATCATACCGCTTCTGGAAAACCTGTACGATCATGTCCTGGTCTATGGCTGCCGCGCACTGTTCGACGTTGTTGAGGGTTACGGCATTCCTTTGCGTGTCGCAGAGAAGCTCAGTTACTCCGGCTACATCTCGCGCCCTGTGCGGCGTGGAACGGCAAAGCCGGTTTCTGGCAAGTCGACGGTCTTGGTCACGGCGGGCGGCGGCGAGGATGGCTATTTCCTGATGGAAGCCTATCTCAAGGCGCTGGCATTGGGCGCTAGAGGACGTGTGCGTTCGCGCATCGTCACCGGGCCCTTGATGTCCGCACTGCGTAGACGTGCGCTGGATGAATTGGCCGGCGGGGATCCAGATATCGAGATCATCGCGGCGACCATGGACCTGCCGCGGATGCTGGAAGAGGCTGACTTGGTAGTGGCAATGGGAGGCTACAACACCAGCGTCGAGATCATCGCAAGCGGCAAACCGGCGATCATCGTTCCGCGTGCTGCCCCGCGTGCTGAGCAGCGGATGCGCGCCGCGATGCTGGCACGAATGGGCCTGGTGTGGGCTGTCGAGCCGGGCGTGGAGCTTGCGGAACGGCTCGCACAGGTAATCGCCGCCGTCCTGGGTGGCGCGACGCTACGATCCTCCGAATATCCGCTTGATCTCGATGGGGCCCGGCGCGTCGGTGACCTCTTTGAGGCCGTCACAAAGGCCGACGCTAAAGAACGGAAAACGGTTCAATGATGCAGGCTCGCGCAGCACATGTCGCCTACGTGATGAAGCGTTATCCGCGTCTCTCGGAGACTTTCATCCTGAACGAGATTGCGATCATGGAAGGTCTAGGCGTCAGACTCACGCTTTTTTCCCTATTGCAGCCTGAGCCTCCGCCGCATCACCCGATGGTGAAGGATATCAAGGCGCCGCTGCGCCATCTGCCGCCGAAGATTTTCCCGAAAGTCTGGCACCTGGTGCAGGCGCATGGCGCCTGTTGCCTGTATGCGCCGACGTACTACTTGCGCGCCCTCGCCCAGGCGGCTGGAGCATCTGTTCGCTCGCGCCGGCCGCTCGGGATCTGGAAGCAATTCGTCCGGGCAGGATTCGTCGCCGACCGTTGCCGCCGCGAGGGGGTTACCCTGATCCACGCACACTTCGCTAACGCGCCCGGCGCCGTCGCATCGTTTGCGAGCGCGATGTTGGGCATTCCGTTCAGCTTCACCGCCCATGCCAAGGATCTGTACTTGACGCGGTCCGCTGTGGTGAGCCGCCGTGTGCACGAGGCAGCTTTTGTTGCCACTTGCACAGGTTACAATGTCGAATACCTCAAAAGCATCACGCTGAAACCCGATCACGGCAAGATCCACCTCGTCTATCACGGCATCGATCTCACCCGCTTTATGCCGTGTGAGGAGCCGAAGCCGAGGATGGGCGGTACACCGCTGATTCTTTCGGTTGGTCGGCTTGTGCCAAAGAAGGGATTCGGAGATCTGATAGCGGCCTGCGATCTTCTGTGCAGAAGTGGGATTCGGTCTCATTGCGTGATCGTCGGCGAAGGCCCGCTTCGTAAGACGTTGGAAGCCGATATTGCGCGCCGTGGGCTATCCGGCCTTGTGACGCTGAAGGGCGCGATGACCCACGCCGACTTGATTGCCTTCTATCGCGAAGCAGACGTCTTCGCGTTGGCCCCGCGCATCGTTGAGGACGGCGATCGAGACGGGATTCCCAACGTGCTTGTTGAGGCGATGGCCAGCGGCGTGCCGGTCGTCTCGACGGCGGTGTCGGGAATACCGGAACTGGTGCTGGACGACGTTACCGGACTGCTGGTGCCGTCCGAGTCGCCGCCCGATCTCGCCGAGGCCCTGCGCCGGCTGCTTGGTGCGCCACAGGTCGGTATCCGATTGGCGCGCGACGCGCGCCTACGTCTGGAAAAGGATTTCAGCGCCAAGGAAACGACCAAGGCGCTGCGGGATTTGATGCTGGCAGGAGGCGGTCATGCCGATGGGACGCCGCAAAGGGCGAGTTCCACGCTCCACCAGGGCATATCCGTACCAGAACCGGCGGAATGATCCGAGATGAGAATTCTTTACCTCAATCCAGACCGCGGGATTCCCGTCTTGGGCGACAAGGGTGCTTCGGTCCATGTCCGCGAATTTACGACGGCGTCGGCGGCTCTCGGTCACGAAGTGCTCCTCCTCTGCGCCACCTTGGGTAAAGAAAACGCCCGCCCACCCGTGCAGATTGTCGAAGTGCCGCCCCACAATAGCGACGAATTGCTGAAGGCCGAGTGTTTGGGACACGGGCTTGCCCCGTCGTTGCTGGAGGATCGAACGGCACGCCGTGAGTTGGTGCGCCTTGCCTATGAACGGGATTTTGCCGCGCGGGTCGAAACGGCGCTGACGAGCCTCGGCTTCCGGCCGGAACTGATCTATGAGCGCCATGCGCTTTTTCACTGCGCCGGTGCCGATGTGGCGCGGGCGCTGGCTGTGCCGCGCCTCCTGGAGGTGAATGCGCCCCTGATCGCCGAGCAGGAAAAATTTCGCGGCCTTTGCCTCAAGGATATTGCGATCGCGGCGGAGCGGTTGTCTTTTTCCTGCGCGGATCGGGTCATCGCGGTCTCGGAAGAAGTCTCTGATTATATCGCGTCTTGTGGTGTTGCCCCGGACCGCATTGCGACCGTTCCCAATGGCGTCGATACCAGCCGCTTTCGGCCCGATGCCGGCGGCGACGCCGTGCGCGCGCGGTACGGGTTTGGCGCAGACCCGGTGATCGGCTTTATCGGCAGCTTCAAGCCCTGGCATGGTGTTGACTTCCTAGTCGACGCCTTTGCCGCCATGGCTAGACAAAATCCGGCGCTGCATTTGCTCTGTGTCGGTGAAGGGCCGGAGCAGGATACGGCACGGCGGGCGGTCGCGGCGCACGGGCTGGACGGGCGGACCGTTTTTACGGGCCGCATTCCGCACACCGAGATTCCCGCCTATCTGGCGGCGATGGATGTCAGTGT
>JAKALI010000634.1 GCA_021813195.1 Pseudomonadota bacterium | reverse complement strand
CAGGGCCGCGTCTCCGCGGCTCTTCGAGGCGATCATCAACGAACAGAATGCGCTGGCCGGACTCTACGCGCCGTTAATGGCGCGGCTTGCAGCGGAATCGGGCACACTTAAGAAGCTCAGCTTTTCGGTTCGCAGGATCGCCGACGTTCAAGCATGGGGCTCGGTTGCGGAGGAGGAACTCCTCGATCGGCGTAAGACAGGGCCATTTTACGGACGGGGCTCCCTCATCGCGGCCGCCACTGAAGCGCTCAGGCCGGCCTGGGAAACTGGCTCGGCGGTTGAGGTTCAGGCGGCCATGACTGCATTCATGGCAAGATACCTGAGAGACCTGCTGTCTCACGCACCTTTTGCACCCACGCAACAGGCCGAATTCCGGGCCTGGTCAAAACGGTTTGCGCATTGGCTTTTCGGCACCGATCACATCACTGTCCGGTACGAGATCTCCTACGACGGCGTCGACATCCGCAAGCTGTCACCCGGCACGCGCGGGATCGTGCTGTTGTTGCTCTACCTCGCTCTCGACGATTCAGACGATCGACCATTGATCATCGACCAGCCCGAGGAAAACCTCGATCCGAAGTCCGTCTTCGACGAATTGGTGGCACTCTTCGTTGCGGCCAAGGCAAAGCGCCAGGTGATCATGGTGACGCACAACGCCAACCTGGTCATCAACACCGATGCGGATCAGATCATCGTCGCATCGGCCGGCCCGCATCCTTCGGGAGGTCTGCCGCCGATTACTTACGAGTCGGGCGGTCTTGAGAGCGCGGAAATTCGCAAGGCGGTGTGTGACATTCTGGAGGGAGGCGAAGCCGCCTTCCGCGAGCGAGCGCGCAGGCTGAGGGTCCGATTGGAACGATAGCTGGGTTAGCTGGAGACTCCAGTCCGCTGAGGTCGCTAATCCGCACGATGTGAGGGGGAAACAATGTTTTTGAATGATCAGGAGACAGCGACCGATCTCCTCTATTATGAGGCGATCGCGAAGACGGTTGTCACCCTGATCCGCAAGACGCCCGACGCGCCGGTGACGATCGGCGTCCATGGCGATTGGGGAGCAGGCAAATCAAGCGTTTTGAAAATGCTTGAGGGCGCATTCAAGGACGACGATCGCGTCCTGTGCCTCTGGTTTAACGGTTGGACGTTCGAGGGTTTCGAGGACGCAAAAACCGTCGTCATCGAAACCATCGTTGATGAGCTTCGTCGCGCCCGTCCCATGTCGAAGAAGGTGGCCGACGCCGCAAAGAAGGTCCTGAAGCGAGTGGACTGGCTGAAGCTTGCCCGCAAGGCCGGCGGCTTCGCGTTCACGGCCGCGACCGGCATCCCGACCTTCGATCAGGTCAAAGGACTCTATGACGTCGCCACCTCGTTCCTGGCGAAACCGCAGGACCATGTCTCAATCGAGGACCTGAAGAGTGTTGCCGAAAAGGCAGGCGAGTTCATCAAGGAAGCGCCGGAGGAAAGCGATAACCTCCCAGAGCACATTCATGCGTTCCGCAAGGAGTTCAAGGAGCTGCTCGATGCAGCCGATATCGACCAACTCGTCGTCATCGTCGACGATCTCGACCGCTGTTTGCCGAAAACAGCGATCGCGACGCTAGAGGCGATTCGCCTCTTTCTGTTCGTCGAGCGCACGGCCTTCGTCATCGGCGCCGATGAGCTGATGATCGAGTATGCCGTGCGTGAGCACTTCCCCGACCTGCCGCCTAGCTCTGGACCGGTCAGCTACGCGCGCAATTATCTGGAAAAGCTGATTCAGGTCCCGTTCCGCATTCCTGCGCTCGGCGTCGCCGAGACACGCGTGTACGTGACCCTTCTGCTCGCGGAGAACGCGCTCGGCTCGGACGACCCACGGTTCCTCAGTCTGCTCACATCAGCTCGTGAAGATATGAGACGGCCGTGGAAGAGCCGTGGCCTGGACCGAAGGACCGTTGAGCAGGCCATGGCGGGCAAGATGCCGCCCGAAGTTGACCAGGCGCTTGTGATCAGCGCCCACGTGACGAAGATTCTAAGCGAGGGCACCCGCGGCAATCCGCGTCAGATCAAACGTTTCCTCAATTCCATGATGTTGCGGCATGCCATTGCCGAGGCGCGTGGTTTCGGTGCCGACATTCAACGCCCGGTGTTGGCCAAAATCATGCTCGCCGAGCGGTTCTATCCAGACTTTTACGAGCAGATCGCACGTCTCGCAGCCAATCACCCCGACGGTCAACCTGAGGCGGTCCGTCGATTCGAGGAGCATGTCCGCTCGCCCGCTCCGGAGGAGGATAACGATGAAAGGCCCACCGGCAAGGGCGGGCGTAGGGCTGCGCGCTCCGCTCCCGAGCCGCTCCCCGCCGAAGCCGTAGAATGGGAGAAGAACGAATGGGCGAAGGGCTGGGCGGCGATCGACCCGGCGCTGAAAGGGGTCGACCTGCGGCCATATGTGTTCGTCACACGCGATAAGCGTAGCTCGCTGGGCGGGCTGGCCGCAGCAAGTCACCTAGAGGGCCTCGTAGAGAAGCTGATGGGCCCGACGATGATGGTCCGCGGCGCCGCCGCCGAGATTGCAAAGCTCACGGGGCCAGAGCCCGAGGAAGTATTTGAGGCAATCCGTGGCCGAATTCTCCAGGACGATAACTTCACGGCGAAGCCCAAAGGGGCGGACGGTCTCGTTCGATTGGTTGAGGCGCATCCGACGCTACAACGCCGGCTCTTGGAGTTCATCCGCGAGTTGCCCGCGGCCAAGGTCGGAAGCTGGGCGGCCTCCAGTTGGGGAGCGTGCTTTACGGATACCGGCATCGCGGCCGAGTACCAGACGACGCTGCGATCTTGGGCCGAGCAGACGGAAAATTCGATTCTGCAAAAGGCCGCACAGGGCATCAGCAGATTGCGGCGGAGTTGATCGGATGGGCACGTCCAAGAGCTATGGCGGACCCACCAGCGGCCTCGTTCCGTCCTTCGTCGACGACCCGACGCCGCCGACCCAGCCTCGACCTCCGGCAACGGCGCCCGCGCCTCCGAATGCACCAGCAGCGCCGGGCGGACCGTCAGCGCCGCAACCGACGCAGCCCTTAGCGCCCGCTGCTCCGACCGTTCCGCGCACGCCGCCGCGTCCGGATACACAAGGCACCGGTAGTCTGGGTGGCGCGCGGGGAAATTTCACGCGCTTTGCAAGGACCGGCAGCCGTAGCTCGCTCGGCAGCGCACTGTCCGGCTATGTGCGTAGTGGCACCGGCGGCGCCCGCAGGGCCGCGCGACGCATGGGTTCGTCGCGCGCGGCGGCCAGCGGTTTGCTTGGTGTCGTCCGCGACTTCCAGCGGCTTGGGCCAACGGAAACGCTACGGCAGCTAAACCTGGCGGGGCTGGCCGCACAGCCTGCAGCCGATGTCTTCGTTGCCATTCTGGAATTCATCTGCCCGCCCGGCGGCGCGGTCGACGACGCGATTGCGCGCCAAGCCATGCTGGAAACGATCGGCGACCTGGCGGAATCCGGCGTTGGCAGCTTCGACACTCTT
>JAKALI010000633.1 GCA_021813195.1 Pseudomonadota bacterium | reverse complement strand
ATCGGCCAGGCGGTGGCGCGGCGCGCCAAGGCCTTCGGCCTGCAGATCCACTACCACAACCGCAAGCCCGTCCACCCCGACATCGAGCACGAACTCGAAGCCACCTATTGGGACAGCCTCGACCAGATGCTGGCGCGGATGGACATCGTCTCCATCAACTGCCCGCATACGCCGGCGACCTATCACCTGCTCTCGGCGCGGCGGCTCAAGCTGATGAAGCCCGCGGCCTACCTCGTCAACACTTCGCGCGGCGAGGTGATCGACGAGAACGCGCTGGCCCGCCAGATCGAGGGCGGCGCGCTCGCGGGCGCGGGGCTCGACGTCTTCGAGCATGAGCCGGCGGTCAACCCCAAGCTGCTCAAGCTCAAGAACGTGGTGCTCTTGCCGCACATGGGCTCGGCCACCATCGAGGGCCGCATCGACATGGGCGAGAAGGTCATCATCAACATCAAGACCTTCGCCGACGGGCACAAGCCGCCGGACCGCGTGATCCCGGCGATGCTCTGAGCGTCCGGGCCCGCTTCGCCTATCCAACACGCCGTCCGGCCGATTTTCGCCAAGCCCTTGTCGCCGCGTGAGATTCGGCCTGAGGTTGTTTTTCGGCCTCCGGCTTCCCCCCCTCCCCCAGGCATTCGAACCAACATTTTTAGGGTGGGGGGTGACGCGGCGCTGCGACCCCTTGGCGCAAACTGAATGAGCATTCATTCAGTCCATCGTTTTTTTCACCTCCTTTCGCACACAGTTTCGCATTCGCGCGCGAGACGATTCCCGCGCACCGCCCGCGCCGCCAGCCTTTCGGAGCGCACGCGAACAGCCGCATTATCCGCCCGCTTCGGGCAGCGTGGATAAGTTCGCGCATGTTTTTGTTTTGCGCAACGATAGCAAGCAGATGGAGAAAGCGGGAGCGGGGAGAAGGAACAATTAAAGAGAAGAATGCTCAATACCCATCTATAACTCTGTCCGCAGGATTGAGGTGCAGCGATGAAAAACGCCGATATTTCGACGAAAGAGATGAAGCAGAAAGCCGGACATCAGGAAATATTGGGTGAAACGCTTGCGAAGTTTGAATTCTTCGAGAACCACTGGCATCCGTACAGCCGGTTCCTAGACGTGGATAAAGTGGACCTCCTCCTGAGGAGGCGAACACCTGCAGGCACCCAATACCGCGAGGTTCAGGTCAAGTTCGGAAAACTGTACGAATGCACTCGCGGCTGGGAGAAGCCTCTATTCTCGTATAGCTCGTGGTGCTTCTTTACTGAGAAAAATCTAAGCGACCTAACACAACATAGAGGTTTGTATCTCGCTTACGTCTTGTCACCAGACGACCGCTTCAAAGGCGATATGTTTATATTCCCGATAAACGAATTTGTGGAAATTGTCCGAGCATCTGACAAAATGGGGAACGGTAGTTACCGCGTTTACATATCGCGTTCAGTGGATGATCCATCTCGTTGGTATGTACGGAGGCAGCCGAAATTTACCGATCTCACCGAAGACACTGTAATCGACGTGACGAGCTACTATCGAAATTTTCGGTGCTTGGAACTGCCGCCCTCCAAAAAATAGTCTCGCCGTTTCGTACACGCTTCGACTTTGTGCTGGTCTGCATCCCCTGCGCGTGTTCGCTGTCGTGCGCGTTCTTCAATATCTTACCAATGTCAATGCCTGGGTTCCCTTGACCTCGCGCGAACGTCGTTCGCGCTCGCCGGGGACGACAGGTGTGCGGGCGCGCCGCGCCTCCGCGTGCGTTTCCCCCCCAGCTTGCGAAGGCTCGCCCCCTCCCACAAGGCGAGAGAGAATGAGCGAAGTCTATCGGCTGGGCTGATGTGCTGGTATCTTTTCACTCCGTAAGCCGCCGGACCGGAGGGGCAGATGGAACTGAGCCTGGGCGCGGAGCCGTTTCGCATCCGCATTCTTCCCATCATCGTCGTGATCGTGCTCGGCATGGGCATTCCGGTGCTGGCGGCGATGAGCGCCTACACGCTGATCGTCAAGCTGCATCTGTCCGTGAAGCCCGGGGACAATTACGCCTGGCTCTTCATCCATCACGGCTTCCAGCTGTTGCTGGCGCTGATTGCCATCGCCATTCTGAAGCGCCTGGTGCCCGCCGATTACGGCCTGCACCTTCCGCGCGGCAAGAGCTATCTCGGCCCGGCGATCCTCTGGGGTCTTGCCTTCGGCCTGCTGATGACGCTGTGCGATTACTTCCCGGTGCTGCTCGCGCACAGCGCGCCGCAGCTGGATTATCCGCTCACCACGCAAAACGTGACCGGCTGGCTCGCGTTCGAAGGACTCTATGTCGGCCCCACGGAGGAGATTCCGTTCCGCGCCCTGCTCGTCAGCTTTCTCGCCGCGACGATGCCCGGCCGCGTGCGCGCCTTCGGCTACACCATGAATGCGGCGGGCGTCCTGGTGGCGCTGATCTTCGCGCTGGCGCATGTCTCGAGCTTCTGGACCGAAGCCTGGCCGCTGGCGCTGGCGCAGCAGGCCTATGCCTTTGCGCTCGGCGTGCTCTACGCCTACTGGCTGGAGAAATCCGGCAGCGTGCTGGCGCCCGCCATCGGCCACAATATCAGCGACGTGAGCGAGTACGCCCTCGTCTATCTCTGGATCGCGCTGCACCCCTAGTGGTCCGATTCCAACATTCGCATCCCGTCGGCGCCAAGCATTTTGCGAATGTTGGGATCAAAGGACCACTAGCAATTATTTGATTCTAGTGGAGCTTTGGATTTGACATTCGCTTTCGGTGTTCGCGCCGAGCAGGGTAGCGAATGTCAAATCCGCTCCACTAGGCGGCGCCGTCCGCGCGCGTCACACCCAATTGCCGAACTGATGCTCGATGCCGTGCGTCTTGCACCAGTCGCGGAAGGCGTCGACGGCATCGAGCCGGCCGGCGAATTTTTCGCGCAGGAGCTCGAAGGCCAGCTTCGGCAACGCCGCCGGGGCCACGGACACCCAGAACTCGTATTCGTCGTCGTCGCCCCAGATGCCGGGGCCGGAACCGAGGTCCTGCGTCTCCATCTTGAGGCCGCCGCCCTCTTCCCGCATCAGGCGCACGGAGCGGAACTGACGGCCCTCGCGGCGGGCTAGCTCGATCACTTCGCTGGTCATGTTCTGCGCCCCCTCGACCTTTCGAACCGCGATCATAATCCGTTCGCGGCGGAACTTCACATCCCGCCCAGCTACGGCGCACGCCACCTGAGAGACATGCAGGAGAGCCCGGCGTCGAGCTTGCCGATCTCGCCCACGCCGAGCGGCACCAGCCAGAAACCGTGGCGCGCGAGCAGTTCGAGCGTGCGCGGGAAACTGTCGCCCAGCAGCACCCGGTCGTTGACGCGCAGCGCATTGGCCGCTGCCTCCTCGCCTGCCGGAACCGTCAGGACGCGGAGCGCCCCGAACAGGCCGCTCGCCGCCATCGGCGCGGTCGCCAGCACCGTCTCTTCGTCGAGCAGCGACACCGCCGTTTTGAGATGCAGCACGCCCGGCGGCGTCTGGACGA
>JAKALI010000632.1 GCA_021813195.1 Pseudomonadota bacterium | reverse complement strand
AATGGAAGACCGCCAAACGGAACATCTTGCGAGTTGAGACTCGGGGCATCGCGATGGATGAGGCGCGACTCTGTCCGTGCCAACGGGAACGCAAACGCGCCGCGAAGGCGGCGAGAATCCGAAGGGTTTGGTCACATACGACGCAAAGTTTGCAAAAAGTCACAAATAGAGGATTAAAGAGATGCTGATATCGCAATCCAAATCTGTTTGTGACGCGATGTAACATGCGCCGTTGTCAAGAGATGCGCCGTCTATCCTCGAATAGCATGGCTGCTCCTGACGTGCCAGAGTTGGCCGCATGTCCGGTGCAACGTGATGGAGGCGATCATGTCCGGGAGGCAATTTCGGCAGGCGGAATTCAACCAGGATCGCGAGGCGTTGAAGTCGGAAGATGCGCTGAAAGGTTCTGGCTCTTTCATCGATCAGGTCGATGCGGCTGTTGCCAGGATGGCGAGCACGTGCGCGAGTGCCGAGGCGGGTGCGAGGTACACCTGCGGCTTCGCGTCGGGCGAGGCTTTGGCGTTACTCTTCCGGCAGCGATGTTCCCAAAGCGCGGGGCCTTATGGCCTCGCAACCATTATCAAACGGATGCTGGTGGTTTCGCCCGAATCCGGCGCAGCGGACGCCGTCGGAAGGACGGCATTGTTCGCCGGATTCTGTTGGGAGCTGGAACGAGCGCTCGGAGACTCAAGCCGCAGCGCGTCGGCGATGGGTTTGAACGGACAGGAAGGGACAAACGAATATCAAATCCCGCGCAATGCGCGTGAAGTCTCGTCTGCGGATGGCAACCATTCTCCCGACGCGAAAGATGGTTCGCGTTGATCTTACCGAATCACGGCTCTCTCGTTGCGGAGCAGGTCCTTCGCTGCATGCATTCAAAGATTTCCGCGTTGCGACGCAGAACTGAGTCCAGCAATTCGAGAAGCTCCGCCTGCTGCGTCGGCGTCAGTGCGTCGAACCGTTGAATGAGAAGGGCATGTTGTGGCGTCGAGAGCTGCTCCGCGAGGCGCTCACCGTCGAGCCAGTACCTCGGGAGGTGAAGGCGTTCTTCGACGTGGCGTGCAAAGACTTCGCCAATTGGCTTTTCGCCATTGAGGCAGCGAGAGATATATCCGGTCTGGCGATCAAGGACCTGCGCAAGTAGAGCTTGCCCCCCTCGCCCCGGGAATTGCTCGGCAAGAATTCGTCTCAATCGTTCCCTGCGGATTTTACGTAAGTCCTCCATGCGATGATGCTATTGATCGCGTCGGATGCCATCAATGACCAAACGGCACGGCAAATGTGCCGATCGGTACCTGTTCATTTGTCCTTCTCCTTCGATAGATGGACGTCGCGACGCCATCTTGAAAGCAATGCTGGGATTGCGGGCCCTTGCCCAGACAAAGGTGCCGCCCGGTGTTTCCATGGCGGCCGTCAGGGAATGTGTTGCTGGCAAAGGGGGAGACGCGCTGCCCCCCTTGGCAATCGGCCGGCCCCGCCCGAACTGTCGGTGTTGGAACTGACCTGAGTCGCTCGAGATCGGGGGCATCGATTGTCTTCGTCGGCGCTGGTGAGCGTCGACTCCCAAACGGTTCGTTGCAGGACGGGAGCGTCCGGTGGGGTGCTGGGTAGATGCACAATGTTACACGTTTATATATGTCGAAAGACGAATTTTCTCAATCCCGTGAACGGTGGCAACTCCAGGCTCAAGGAGTGCTGACTGGTCGCGTAAACGTGTCCGTCAAGGGGCGACATGGAGGGAGAGACCTTTATTGGGCAGAACCCACTGAGGCGTAGGACCGCTGGGGCCTGTAGCGCAGCGCATGTTGCGGCCGCTATTCACTGGCGTCTCGCACCGGAAGTTGCCTGTACCTTGCCGACGGCTGTTGAAAAGTAGGGCGTCGAGCACCTCGCGGGGGAGGGTTGCGATCGAGGCGCTCGATGGATGCGATTTGGATCGGCTCCCGAGGGCGAAGCAGCGGGTGCTGCGTTCTGTGCACCTCGGCAGGAGCGAAGGCGCATGAAAAAGTGATCGCAACGTGAAAAACTTCCGCTACGTTGCGGACCAGTTGGTCCACAACGCGACATTGCATGTCAACTTCTTGGTAACTTGAACATCCAGGTCAGTGTTCGACGCATTTTCCATAGCCACGCCAAATTGAACCAGAAGACGCTGCCACGGCAAGTGCCATCGGCGGGGACGGCTTGCGATCCCGAAATATCTTCGCAGCACGCGGATGATCGACGCGCCGGCCCGGGGCGGCTGCCCCGGCCGAATGGAAATCTGGACGCTCGGTCGGCGGACTCGGGTCCCGCCGGCGACGCGCCGGCCAGTCACGGGGTAGGCGATCGGCTGGATGCCGTCGTGCCTGGCGACCTGCGTGCGTTCAAGCTCTCCGATACCCAGGTGCTCCGGGACCGCGTCCGACTGCTTCTGGCATCGATTCCGCTGGCGCTGGTATCCAGCTATCTCGCGGCGGGCATGACGGCCTGGCTGCTTTATCCAGCCATTGCCTCCGCCAAGCTCGTCGCCTGGCTGAGCCTGCTGGGCTTCGTGCACGTCGTGCGGGTATTCGCCTGGTACAAGGCGCGCGGCACGCCCCCGGACGCGTCGCTGCATCGGTATCTGAGCTACCTGCGCATTGGCGTATTCGCCACGGCAATGACTTGGGCTGCGCTGCCGCTGTTTCTTTATCCGTCCGCGGAATTCGATCAACTGCGGCTCGCCGTGGTCATCGGCGCGATCTGCGGTGCCGGAGCCAGCGAACTGGCATCCGATGCGGTGTCGGCGGGTCTGTTCGTCCTGCCCGCGTTGACCGCCATGGTCGTCCGTCTGCTGACGGATCCGCTTCCGGCAATGCAGCTGCTGGGCGGGATGGCGGCGATCTACGAGCTCTATCTGGTCAAGGCGGCCCGCCGGACCGAGCGCTTGTTCCTCGAGATCTCGTATCTGCGGGCCAAGGCCGCGGACAAGATCTCCATTGACGAAGTCACCGGACTGCCGAACCGGATCGGTCTCAATCGCCAGCTGGGGGAGGCCATCGTGCAAGCGCAGCTGCGTCATGCGCCGCTCGCGGTCGGCTATCTGGACGTCGACGATTTCAAAGTCGTCAATGACACCCACGGCCACGCGGTGGGCGACCAGTTGCTCAAGGAACTGGGACGTCGCCTGCGGAGCGGGATACGGGATCAGGATTCGCTTGCGAGGATTTCCGGCGATGAGTTCGTGATCGTCGTGCCCGGCTTCGACGCCGAGCACTTCGCCGATGAACTGCAGTCCGTCGCGCATCGACTGCACCAAGCCATCAAGGCCCCGTTCACCCTCGACGACGGCCGATCGATCTCGATTGAGATGACGATGGGCGTCGCCCGCTACCCGGCCGATGCGCGCGACGCCGATGCGTTGCTACGCGTTGCCGATGCCGCGATGTATCAAGGCAAGCGGCGCAAAGGCGAGCGGACCAGCTGGTGGCAGCTGGGGGTGAGCAAGGTGGTGGCGCCCGAGGTCGACGTTCAGGTTGATGCCTA
>JAKALI010000631.1 GCA_021813195.1 Pseudomonadota bacterium | reverse complement strand
AGGCCAACAAGCTCGACACCCAGTTGGCGATGGGCGTTGATCCTTCCGCCCAGGCGGAATTCGGCACCGGTCAGGACGATCACAAGACCCGCACGGCCGCGGTCAAGAAAGTCGCGGTGGAATTCGGCTCAACCGTACTCGCGGCAGAGGCAGGCATTTCGAGGCAGCATCTTTCGGCAATCCTGAACGGCAGCGGGCACATCACCGCATCTATGCTGGAACAGCTCGAACGCGCAGCGGCCTCGTTACAGGTTCAATCAACCGGCCGCGCCACCGAAAGCGAAGAAATCCTCGAACACGCTCGCCGCGTCATAGCCAAGGTTGGAATGCGGAAGTTCGCCAACATAGCCGGCATCGATGCTGGGCATCTTTCGAGGGTGCTCGCAGGGGCGCGGTCAGTCACGCCGGCCATCGTCGTCAAAATGCAATCAGTGATCGACAAACTCTCACCCCAAAACCCAACTGAGCATTTGTCATGATCATTAAGACGATACCCTATCGAGAGCTCACGCGCTCTGAATTGTACGACCTGGTTTGGTCCAAGCCGATGCGAGATCTTGCGGCCAGCTTTGGCATATCTGACGTTGCGATGAAAAAGCGTTGCGGCAAGGCAAATATTCCAGTGCCAGGGCGCGGCTATTGGGCACGCGTGCAGTCCGGCAAGCGCGTATCCACGCCGCCGCTTCCACCCCGGTTCCCGGGCACATCGGATAAGGTTTACTTTGGCTCGAAGCACCATTCGAGCTGGAACTCGTGGCCAAACGACGCGCTCAAGCGCGCAATTCCACCGGAACCCGTGTTCGAGGAAAGTGTCGAAACGTTAACGGCACGTGTTCGCAAGATGGTGGGGCGTGTGTCGTACCGTGCTGACTTCGTCGTAACTCATCCCGACGTTGCCGCGCTCTTGGCCCAGGACGAGGTACGCCGCAAAGAATACGCGCGGTTCAAGTCGCCTTACTATGCACCAAAATATGACGACGGAGTTGAGCGGCGACGATTACTGATCCTGAATAGTTTGTTTCTTGCGTTCCGCAAGCTCGACTGCCAATCACGTATGAGCACCTCCAAATACGCGTCATATGCATCTGAAGATCGGACTATTCGGGTTCATGTGGGGAGCCAATCCGTTGATCTCACGCTCGAGCCGATTAAACTCAAAGGAAAGAACCATAGCGGCGCAAATCCGCAGCGCCTTCGCCTTGTCGCGGACCCGCATAGCAGCGCTCGACAAAAAATTTGGGACGAAGAGGGAAAGAAGCGAATTGAACATCTCCTAACTGAAATCGTTACCGCCATTCTTGTGCATGCTGAGGTGAGTTATCGAAATGACTCTGTAGCACAACGGAAATGGGTTATCGAAGAGAAGGCACGCGCTGAGCGGGAAATTGCTCGCCGCAAAGCTGAGGCTGATCGATTAGAGCGGGAGCGGATAGAACGTGACGAGCGCGAGCGCGTTGACCGACTGCTTGCCCAATCCGTCGCACTGGGGCGCGCAAATACGATCCGGCGTTATGTGAGGCTGGCTACCCGCGCTCTCTCATCGGATCCCAAATTGCAGCCAAAGCTATCCGAGTGGTGTTTACGGGCACTCAGAATCGCAGACTCGCAGGATCCTATCGTGAATGGCGCGATCGTGGCTGAACTCCAAGAATAAACATACGAATCTACCCAGCCGCGTGGTTCAGCATGCGTGGCTGTGGCGAACGACAATAAATAGCGCCACCGTGTCACTAAGCGACAATTATGCCGAAGTCACGATGCGTTAGGAGCGGGAGAACTGTCCAGCAACTGAAGCGGGTGTCCCAGCGGAGGGCTCGACTTCAGTCGGGTTGTTCTGCCCATGGCGATTTTACCGAAAGCCGTTGATACTGAGAACCTGACCCAAAAAGGCTTGTTTGGTGCTGAAGGCGGTTGAGCGGAAGCAGGCCGGCGTGATTCGGTCGTGGTTGCGAATCGACGACGGTGATCACGATGGGATGGACTGCAACCGCCCGGCGCCAGTATGGCCGCCGTGCCACGGCCTGTGCAAATGGTTTGACGGACGTGGAGTGGGCCGCGCTGGCGCGGTTCATGCCGCCAGCGAAGAAGCTCGGTCGACCACGGAAAACTGACTTGCGATCGGTCGTGGACGCGATCCTGTATATTGCCTGGACCGGCTGCCAATGGCGTGCGCTGAGCGACCGGTTTCCGCCGGTCTCTACGGTTCAACGCTACTTTTACCGCTGGCGTGACGACGGCACGCTGCGGCGGATCAACCACCACCTGATGATGGCTTCGCGCGAAGCCGCAGGGCGCGAGGCCAGCCCCACAGCCGGAGTGATCGACAGCCAGTCGGCTAAAACCATCGATGTTGCAGGCCCCAGGGGCTATGACGCCGGCAAGAAGGTGAAAGGCCGGAAGCGGCACATTCTGACCGATACTGATGGCCGCCTGCTCGCCGCTCAGGTGCATACCGCCGATATCCAGGACCGCGACGGCGCGCCGTCGCTGCTGACGTCGATCCGCGCCTTGTTGCCGTGGCTGCGCCATATCTTCGCTGATGGCGGCTATGCCGGGCCGAAACTGACGGACATGCTCGCCGGAAATGGCTGCTGGGAGATAGAAATCGTCAAGCGATCCGACGCAGCCAAGGGCTTCGTTCTGCTGCCGCGACGGTGGGTTGTGGAGCGAACTTTTGCTCTGCTCAACCGCTGCCGGCGCCTGGCCAAAGACTTCGAAGCCACCATCGCCAGCGCCGAGGCCTGGCTCTTCGTCGCCTCGATCCGCATCTTCCTGCGTCGTCTGTCCCGGGCTCATCGTCAGCACGCCGAATTATGATTCAGGTTCTTAGAGGGCGATCGTCGACGGACGCGGTCCGCAGAAACCTGCATTAACGAGGCGGCAGTGCGCGGCGAGCTAATCCATGTGGCCGACTGCTACCGGGAAAATAAGAAGAATTGGTCGAGCTCGGTGGCTGGGCGCCGAGAGCTTTACGAGGACGCGCTGTTACATGCGAACGCGCTAGAACATTTGCTTGCTAAGTTTGCTGCGGATGCCTTCCTGCGCGCGCCCCTTCTTGCCAGCGATGCGCCCTTCAAGGACACGCCATGGAGATGGCGTAGCCTGTCCGGTACCATCGCCCAACTGCGTGAGCGGCTGACCCCTGCTACGCAACACGCTGCCAGAGCCGTTCGTCAGGGGCGCACGAAGGACCCCTCCACGCGCAACCTCATTATGATGCTCGCCAATGTCTATGAGAAGCACACCGGCAGCCGTGCTGGACGCAGCAACCACACCGACGGATCGGGCCCGCCGTATGGGCCCTTTGTTCGCTTTGTCGAAGCGGTTTATGGCGAGCTTGAGCCCGAACTCGCAACGACACGGGAATTGTCAGCAACGATTTCGAAGGTGCTTCAGCAGCGCAATCGCCGCCAAACCGGAACATAGGATTTATTGGCGCGATTGGCGGCGAATTTCATCTCATTTTGCGTGACCTGATCGTAAGGGCGCACACTACCCTGTCTTCTAA
>JAKALI010000630.1 GCA_021813195.1 Pseudomonadota bacterium | reverse complement strand
CGGGCCGAAAGGCAACGACGTGCACCCACGGATCCGAGCCCTCAATCTCCCCCCCGAAAAAGAGCAGGCCGTCGCCGAGCTCTATCAACGGCACCAGGCCGAACGAATTCGAGGTGACGACATCTCGGACAGCCTTCGAGGCGCAGGGCTTGATCACAGCGAGGTCATACGTATGGCGGCACTGTTCATCGGCTGATTTTTTATGACTCACCGACGAAGCGTGACGGCAGTAAAAAGGCGGGTTACTCCGACTGACTCACGGCTTCCAACCCCAAACCAAAAAGGAGGCTCCAGATGGCGAACGTAAAGATGTTCATCCGCAACGTGTCCTACAGGCTTCGGCAGACCAAGGACGGCCCCACGCAGTACGCGCGGGGAGAGTTCCACATCGAGATCGACGGCACCGCGACGAAGGCCGCCGTCGACGAGCTCACCGACGGGCAGAAGGGCGCCTTCATTGCGCACATCGAAGTCGAGCAGCCGTCGCTTCCGCTGGGCGTCGATGCGGGAAATGCGCCGCCGGTGAGGAGAGCGGGAGGTGCGCGGTGAAACTGACCACGAGCTTTGCGCTGCTCAAAAAAGCCGGGGCGTGCACGGACCGGTATCTGTTCCTCGCCAAGGCGCTCGGCGGCATCACGGAGTACGGCAAGGACACGCCGATCGATCTCCTGACGATCTTGGAGACCAACGGCGTCGATGACTGCCTGTGGGCGCTGCAGGCCACGGTCGAGGACGCCAGCAAGATCACCGAGTTTATCATCGCCGATGTGGCCGAGTCGGTTCTGCACATCTACGAGCGTGAGTACCCCACGGATAAGCGGGTGCGCGAGTGCATCCAGGCACGGCGCGCGTACGCCAACGGCGAGATTGATGCCGCCGCCTGGGCCGCCGCCTGGGACGCCGCCTGGGACGCCGCCTGGGACGCCGCCTGGGCCGCCGCCTGGGACGCCGCCAGGGACGCCGCCTGGGACGCCGCCTGGGACGCCGCCTGGGACGCCGCCTGGGACGCCGAAGTCGAAAAACAGAAAGCGATCCTCCGGAAGCACCTGGCGGAGGACGTTCCGGCAGCGAAGGCTGCGGCTCGTTGACCCGCTTCACACAGCTCCCCTGGGCGCGGCAGGTCCAGAAGGGATCCGGCGCCCTGAAGAACTGGGAGACCTCGGAGGTGATGGAGCCGATCCGGGCTGTGTGCCGACGGCTCCACCTCCGCTGCGAGCGCAACAACACGGGGCTGGCCCGGGGGCTCAAGAACGCGGGCGTGATGAAGCTGCACACCGCGGGGACGTGGGACCTGACCGTCTACGTTCCCGACGCCGGCTGCGTGGTGATGGTCGAGTGCAAGATGCCGGGCGAGGGCCTCGAGCCCGACCAGGTCGAGTGGGCGAAGATCTACCGCGCCTGTGGCCTCGAGCTGATCGTGGCCACGAGCGTGCAGCAGTTCCTGAACGAGTTGAACGAAATCCGAGCGAGGAGAATGCACGAACGGAAAATGAGGGAGGCCGTGTATGCCTGATCCGACCTGGGTGGTCTGCATGAAGTGTGGTTCCAAGTTCGACGTTCGCCCCTTGGAGCGCAAGCAGATATATGCATGCCAGCTCTGCAAGGAGCCGAGACTGCGCGTCATGGACGCCAAGGGGAACGCTACGGAAGAGAGCTGGCCGCCGGAGGGCGAAGCAGCCTGATGTCCCGCACCCTCCGGCAGCACGTCCAGGAGGCAATGGCCATCCTATCCTGTCTTGGAGGACCGACAATCCTGCCGTCAGCTGCTAACGCGATCGTGCGCCGTCGCCAACGGAAGCAATGGAGACGCAACCCTATGCGACAGGCTGTGCGACCAGATATCGCCGGGAACCGCCTGGTTTATGCGATCTCTATACGTGCGGTCGTGGATAAGTTCGACCGGACGGGATGGGCAAAGAAGTACCTGGAGGCATCAGACGATGTTTGTGCTGAGGTCTGGCGGGATATTCCAGTGCACGCCGTTTGTCCTTTATGCTTGAACCGAGCGCCGCATGATCACGGAAAAGGACGCGTGTTCTGTATGCCGTGCGGGAAATTTGTGAAGCCGAAGAATTTACGTGGACTCGTATCAGTGGATATCCGGAACATGCGCGAGGCGCTGAATGGCGGGATGATCCAATGCAGGGCGGAGGAGGGAGAAAGAGGATGAGCGAAGGGCGCTGGTTGTCGGGAAGGAAGGAAATCGCGAAATATCTCGGCGTGTCCGAGAGGGGGACGATCAGGATGCAGGAACGCGGTGCGCCGATCGTCATTGAGAACGGAACAGCTCGCGCGCTCACCTTGGATCTGGACCGTTGGATTAAATCCCGGGATGAGAATCGATGCCCTCGGGATGGTTCGGTCTGCCCGATAGGGAGGGGGTGCCAAACGTAGTGCTCAATTTGTCAGTACCATCACCCCCCCCAAATAGAGTAAAACGCTGACATTATCGCAAGAGCCGTCGAAGGGCCCCGCGGGAGAGACCCCCCGGGGCTTTTTCTTTGGGACAAGGAGCCATGTGGCGCATCGTCGGGATTGACCGGATTACGAAAAAGCTGGTCGAGGTAACGACGGCGGATAACCCCGCGGAGAAGAGAATCATCCTGCGCCAGGAGGCCCGGAACTACGACGATCTGCGCGCCGTGTCGCTACGGATGCCGATGGTCGAGCGCAGGGCGCAGGCGAGCGCATGAAACACCCAGCCAGCATCATGCGGCAGCGGTTTGTCGAAGAGTACGTGGCCATGCTGTGTCCCAACGCTAAGGAAGCCGCGATTCGTGCCGGGTATTCCCCCAGAACGGCAAAGCAAACTGGATACAAGCTGCTGAAGAATCCCGCGATCGAGGCGGAGATCAAGGCTGCGTCGGCGGCGCGGGTGAAGCGGATCCGGATGTCGGCGGATGACGTGCTGGTAGGGCTTGCGGAGATCGCCTCCGTCGATCCTGTTGAGTTGGTCGACGAAAACGATTCTCTTCTTCCCCTCCGAAAAATTCCCGCCCACGTGCGCAGGGCGATCGCCAGCATCGAGTTCGAGGGGCTGTACGGCGGGCGAGGGAAGAACCGCAAGATCATCGGCCGCAATTGCAAAGTGAAGCTCTGGGACAAGAAAGGAGCGCTGGACACGCTCGCCAAGCACCACACGCTGTTGACTGAGAGAATCATAGTGACGGATCCGGACGGGAAAGCGGCACCCATGTTCCAGATCGTTTTCGAATCCCCGAAAGAGAAGCCGTAGCGTGTGGAGATCCGATTCCCGGAAAAGACGCGCTGCCTGTTTCAGCCCGCGCGGTACAAGGTCCTCTATGGCGGACGCGGCTCTGCGAAGAGCTGGTCGGTAGCCCGGGCGCTGTTACTGCTCAGCGGGATGCGCCCGCTTCGCATCCTGTGCACCCGCGAGATTCAGAACTCGATCAAGGATTCGGTCCACAAGCTCCTGTCCGACCAGATTCCCGCGATGGGCATGCAGGACCAGTACGTGGTGACACAGACCGGGATCCGCGGCTTGAAC
>JAKALI010000629.1 GCA_021813195.1 Pseudomonadota bacterium | reverse complement strand
GATCCTGCTTGTCGGTATCCCAGTGCAGAAGCTCTATGACTTCGTCGCCCGCTATATCGGCCACAAGGTGACGGACAACATTGTCGTCGGCAATTCGGGCGGCGGTGACAGCATCCATATCGACGCCATCAGCAGCGCCACCGTAACCTCGATGGCCGTCAACCAGACGATCCTCGATGCCGCAGTCAAGGTCGCAGTGTCCCGCAAGATCGTCTCGGCGAAAAACGTGGAAGGAGCGGGTGGCCCGGCGCGGTTACGTAGCGACTATTTCGTGACGGCGGATTGGGCCACGCTGACGGGCAACGGCGCCATCCGTCGGCTGCATCTGACGCTGGCAGAGGTGGCGAAGGCTTTTCATAACATGCCCGCGCCGTTGTTTCCGGACAACACCACTGTTCCTCCGGGGAGCGCCGGCACAGGGACGTTCATTGATCTTTACTACGCCTTTATCACACCGCCGAGCGTGGGCCGCAACCTGATGGGCGCAGATGCCTACAAGGACCTGATGGCGCGGTTGAAGCCAGGCGATCAGGCTATCGCGATCATGGCCAACGGCCTCTACTCCTTCAAGGGCGTCGGTTATGTGCGTGGTGGCATCTTCGATCGCGTGCACCTGGTGCAAGGCCGCAAGGTCATCCTATTCCACGATTCCGATTTCGTGGACATGCCCGAAGCTGCACTGGCCGGCGCGCCGTCGTTTCGCGAGATGGGTATCTTCATCATCCGCAAGAATTACGGCTTCGACCTGGGCCAGCCGTGGACGCTGGAATTGCTAGTTCGCCGCCAGGTCGGTCCCTTGAAGAGCGTCTACACCACCTTCGATGCCGGCTATCAGATTCCGCCCGCCTATCTTGCCGGGCGGGGGGGCGCAACACCCGGTCTGCTGGGGCGGAACGCTCCGCTCTGGGCGCGCGTCTGGTACGCTTACCGGTTCAAGGTGGTCTTGCTGGTCGCCGGCCTGCTGCTGCTCTCTACTATTCTTGTCTTCCAGGATTGGTTCGTCCGCCGGCCGCGACTGCTCGATCGTCTGCGCACGACATTCCTGATTTACACGGTCGTTTTCGTCGGCTGGTACGGGCTGGCGCAGCTATCCGTCGTCAACATTCTGACTTTCATCCATGCGGTGCTGCACGGCTTCCAGTGGTCTATGTTCCTGATGGACCCGCTGATCTTCATCCTCTGGGTATTCGTGGCGGTGACGCTGCTGCTGCTCGGGCGCGGCGTCTATTGTGGTTGGCTGTGCCCATTCGGCGCGCTCCAGGCGCTGATCAATCAGGTCGCGTGCCGTTTCCGCGTCCCGCAGTACGAATTTCCAACCGCCGTCCATGAGCGGCTTTGGGCCGTGAAATACATCGTGTTGCTGGCGCTGTTCGGCCTCTCGCTGCAGTCCGTAAATCTGGCCGAACGTTTCGCGGAGGTGGAGCCCTTCAAGACGGCAATCGACTTGCACTTCCTGCGTAGTTGGGGCTTCGTTCTTTACGCGGTCGTGCTGCTTGCCGCTTCGGCGGTTAACAACAAATTTTATTGCCGCTACATCTGCCCGCTGGGCGCAGGTCTCGCCGTTGCCGGACGCCAGCGCATGTTCGATTGGCTACGCCGCCGCCACGAATGCGGTACACCCTGCCAGGTTTGTACCAACGAATGCGAGATGCGGGCTATCAGCAAGGCCGGCGCGATCAATCACAACGAATGCCATTACTGCCTGGATTGTCAGGTGACCTACTGGAACGACCACAAATGCCCGCCGCTGGCGCAACAGCGGAAGCAGCGCGAGCGCGCGAGCAAATCGCCGCCTAGCACCGTGATCCGACATGTCCCGAAACCGGCAGTACGGGCGCAGGAGCCTGCGCCCGAGTGATCCTCAAGCCATGCGCCGGGGTGCGGCGCGCCAAGGAGAATGCGATGAGCGACGACGACAAGAGGTACGGTGAGAGCGAGGGGGGCGGTTTTTCACGGCGCAGTGTCCTCGGAACAAGCGCGTTGGCGGGACTCGTTGGTGCGGGCGTAGGCTTAGCCGGAGGGCTGGCAATGCCGCGTTCGGAATATGCCGCGGGCACATCGACGGCAGGATCGGCTGGAGCCGAAACTGCGGGCGGCCCGCCGAAGGATTATGTGCCGCCGGGACAACTCGACGACTACTACGGCATCTGGAGCGGCGGCCAATCGGGCGAGGTACGCATCCTCGGCATTCCCTCGATGCGGGAATTGACTCGCATTCCCGTTTTCAACACCGATTTCACCATCGGCTGGGGCATCACCAACGAAAGCAGGCGCGTGCTCGGCGACAATTTCCCGCCCGGCGGTGACCTCCACCACCCGCACATGTCGATGACACATGGCCGTTATGACGGACGCTACATCTTCGTCAACGACAAGGCCTGCACGCGCGTTGCGCGCATCCGCTGCGACATTATGCGGACCGACAAAATCATCCAGATTCCGAATGCTCAATCGATCCACGGCCTGCGCGTACAGCGCGAGCCGCGCACCGGATATGTTTTCTGCTGCGGCGAGTTCCGCGTACCGCATCCCAATGACGGGCGCGACCTCAACGACCCGACCAAGTACTTCACCGTCTTCACCGCCATCGATGGTGACACCATGAAGATCGCATGGCAGGTACTGGTCGACGGCAATCTGGACAACACCGACGCCGACTACGATGGCAAATATTTTGCAGCCACCTGCTACAACAGCGAGGGCGGCGTCAATCTTGCTGGTTTCATGCGCGACGAGCGCGACTGGGTCGTCATCTTCGATGTCAAGGCCATCGAAGCAGCGGTGCGCACGGGGCAATACAAGACGATTCCGGGATCGGACGTGCCGGTGATCGATGGCCGCCACGGTTCCAAGCTGACGATGTACGTGCCGGTACCGAAGAACCCCCACGGCTGCAACGCCAGTCCGGACGGCAAGTACATCGTCGCCTCCGGCAAGCTGTCACCGACCGTCACGGTGATGAGTTGGGAGAAGATCGGACAGTACTTTGCCGGCAAGCTCAAGACCCCGCGCGATGTGGTGGTCGCGGAGCCGGAAATGGGCCTCGGCCCCCTCCATACTGCCTTCGACGGGCGCGGCAACGCCTATACCACACTGTTCATCGACAGCCAGATCGTGAAGTGGAACGTCGAGGATGCGATCAAGGCCTATAACGGGCAGAAGGTGAATTACATCCGCCAGAAGCTCGATGTCGCTTATCAGCCGGGACACAACCACGCTTCGATGGGCGAGACACGCGATGCTGACGGCAAATGGCTGATCTCGCTCAACAAGTTCTCGAAAGATCGCTTCCTGCCAGTGGGTCCGCTACATCCCGATAACGACCAACTGATCGACATCTCTGGCGACGAGATGAAGATCGTGGCCGACGGGCCGGTCTATTGCGAGCCGCATGACTGCAACCTGATCCATCGCAGCGTGCTGATGGACAAGGTCAAGCGCACCTGGACCCGCAACGACCCGTTCTTCGCCGAAACTGTTGCGATGGCCAAGAAGGATGGCGTGACCCTCGAGAC
>JAKALI010000628.1 GCA_021813195.1 Pseudomonadota bacterium | reverse complement strand
GCTGTGACCCACCTAGACGGACCCCGAAGCCCTCCTTCTCTTTGCCCTCAGATGAAATGAGGACGGTCGCCGCTGCGACAACTTCCCAGGGAAGGGAAGCCACCTCCTTCTTACCCGCCGCGCTTTGCCATATGAATCGGTAGTGGTATCCGCCCACCCACAGCCAGATGAGACCGTCTTCGTCATAGTCGCGCACGCATCAGTGCGGCCGCACTGGCGGATCTGCTTACGTTTGAGGCGCTCCGTATATTGTTCTGGCGGCCACACGGACTTGGTCTAGCCGCTGCGGCCGCACATGGTGCCTCTAAGGCCCGCCTGCGTCACCCGTGGATCAATGGCGCCCGCCGTGAACCAAGGATCAGGCCCGCCATCGTAGGTGGGAAGTACCCCGATGGGCGGCCGCCCTCATTCACCGACTTTTACGAGCTTTTTGCTTCTTTGATGCTGTTGCGGATTTTGCTTTGGACTTGGCGCCAACACTTGGGGTCGGGAGTACCTGACCACTAACCGCCTGGTTTAACGCTACCGGAGGTGTTGGCCTTAATGGTTTGCGTGTCAGCGCAACGCGAATCGCAACACCGTTCATTTTTCCCGGGTCAATAAAATAGTCGGTGGTGACAGGCAAATTGTTCACAAAAGCGTCGCGCAGGAGGCTGAACATCGCTTGACGGGCGGGCAGTTTGTCGTCGTTTCGCAGTTGGAAACCGTAAGCGCCGTCGCCGATAGCGTTGAGTATAAACACCGCCTCAACGTCAAGCTGGTCGTTAGGCGGCCCATAGGCGGTACCAAGGTCGTGGGCGCGAAGAAAAACAATCGTTCCGCTTTTTTCGAGTAATTTAGACATGGCCGGTCTCCTCAGGGGTTTGCGACGCGAATGATTTCACCCACACGCGGGCCGCTCGTAAGGTAATCGATACGGATTGAATGTCCAGAGACGAAGGCAGCCCGAAGCAGGTCGAACATCTCTCTGCGAGCCGGCTCGTTCGGATCGGCTCGTAATTGAAATCCGAACGTGCGCAGTGGTTCCTCAGCAAGCTGGGTCACCACTTCGCAGTCAAGAAAATTCGGGACTTTGCCGTAGCCGCTGCCGAGTTCGTGCGCCCGCAAGAACGAGACGTGCCCCACTGTCTCAATCACGCTCCCGGGTAGATTTGGGGTCCCATATCCAATGACATCCATAAGCTGCAGGTCGACGACAGAGACGGGATTTACCACGCCGCCGTTGCTGAATTGATTAAATGCGTCGCTGGTGCCGCCTGCCCAATCCCTGGTATCCAAATGATTGACTGTATTGTCATTAAACTGTTTGAGCAGAGTCGTTCCATTGTCCATGGAGAAGAAATTGGCTGCACCACCGCGAAGCGCCTTCGTTCCGGCCCCGCTGTAGGCAAAATTATCGATCAGACTGAACGTATTGTTCCCACCGGAAAGGCCGATTCGCCCCATCACTTCGGCAATCTCATGTGCTGCAATGCCCTTAAAATCAAATGTGCCCGTCGCGATTGGCCCTGAGAACGTGAATGCATTTTGCGCACCGAAGGTGGTGCCTCCATCATCGGACATATCATCAGGAATGAAGCCAAGCGCCTTGGCTTGCGGCCGCGCCAACTGCCATATTCCGAGGCCATTCGTGGGGTCATCGGCAGTCATGGATCCCCCGGGCCCGATGGCGATGGCATCGTTTTCCGTCGATGCATAGGCGCCGACCAAAGCAAAGAGATCCGCGTATGAGATGGTCATGAAATTTGGAAAACTTCTTCCAAAAGTTCCTGCCGTCGTTACCGCGTCAACCGTAATGTTGATGTGAATGTCGTCAGTGAACGCGTCGGTGAAGATTTTGGCCGCTGCGACCCAGGCTGCTCTAGCCGCCGTTGCATTGGCGCCGAAGTTCATGTCGAACCCGGACGTGAACGTGGGTGTAATAATCAATTCAACGTCTACCTGACGGGTCGTTTGCTTGGAACGCGTCGCCACCAAGACACGTCGTCGGCGCTCTTTGTAATCATGATTGCCATCCCTTAAATAGCCGGGTTCGTTGTTTATAGACTTTGTCGCCGCACGTTCTATATGCCGTTTGGCATAGCGACTCCTCGACGGACTAGGAGCTGGATAGGGACGCTCGCCTTGCCTTGCTGAGGCTGGTCTTCTTGCTGATTGGTCGGGTCGGTCGGTTTTGTTGTTGGTCGGCTTGCTGAGGCTGGTATCGAGCCCTCGGTCGGCAGGGGCTGGTCGCGCCACACATCGGCCCTATGTGGAGCTCCACATAAGGCCGAGTTTCTGTCGGTTGCCGAGCGCTGGCGTGTAGGGCCTGGGCTCATTCAGAAAAAGAACTCTGGCGCCCCTAGAAAATGGCCGATACCCCAGACACTTGCCTGAGTGGTTGCAAGGCCGAACGTCAACTACGAGGCGGCTCCCGCCCACTGCCTTACGAGGGAGCAGACATCCAGCCACTTGGGGAACGGAACGGACATATCGCCGCCCCCTGCACTGGAACTCAATCCGGCGGAGGCGATCTGGACGTCCTTCAAGAAGGACGCGATCGCCAACGATCGGCTAAAGCCGTCACAACGGACCACCGAGTAAACGCCGAGCAAGCCTCGGAAAGGTCGGTGCACTGCCGAACGGGTTACCTTTCCAGGGGACGCCGATATGGCGGGATTGAGGAGCAGGGCCGGGTTGGCTAAGCTGACAGCTTCGTTGAGAAATTGCCAGATTTTCTGCGGATCCTGGAGACCAGAAGATGGTTTTCCTGCTGCGCCTGTCGGGAACATGGCCTTTCATGACAGGTTGCGCGCCTGACAGCGATCATATCGCTGCGCCCCAATTCACGCTCAAGTTGTTGGCACTGGTCTTGCACAGTCGTTGTATAGACCCCACGATCAGTTCTTGGCAACTGTGTCCTACCTATCCTCTATTCAGAACAAGAAAAATCTCTGCTGCGTTTTTCTAGCTGCCTTTTCTCTAGGACTCATCCTGTTGTGGCTCCTTGGAATGGGAAAAACGGACTTTCCTTTAGCGGTGGTCGCCAGCATCATCCACGGGCGGGCACTGCCGGAATACCCATCCGCCGCACCCCATCGTTGGCTTAGGGAGACCATCGGTTTCGCACTGTTGGCGGCGGTGGCCGGGTTCCTGTTCCACTTGCTTCGCCAGAGAGGCCGCAATACCACGCGTTTGGAAAGGTTGGCCCACTTCAATGCAATGCTGGCGCAGGTCAATGAAATTGTAGCAAGCGCGCCAGACGAACAGCGCCTGCTGCAAGCGATCTGTGATAGTGCAATTCGTTACGGGCATCTGAGCGTCGCCTATGTGGCACGGCCGGATACCGACGGAGATTTCCATTTTATCGCCTCGGCAGGCGCCACCGCCTATCTGGATGGGCTGCGGTTATCATCCAGACCGGATATCCCCGAGGGCCAAGGCCACGCAGGCCGTGCCTGGCGTGAAACAACCGCTTTCTATTCTGAAATGTTTCAGAATACGCCTGCGCTCGCGGTGTGGCGCGAGCGAGCGCGGC
>JAKALI010000627.1 GCA_021813195.1 Pseudomonadota bacterium | reverse complement strand
ACCGGACCTACGCCCTGCACAACGGCACTTCGCAGAAGGGCCAGAACCTGAAGAGTGGCACTCTATCCTCGGTCTGAATTCCAGCCGAGAAGCAGACCTAAATGCGGGGGGCAAGCCACCGTTTATCTCGCGAACCAAGCTCGACTTTAGGCTACCCGATCACAGCCTCGCGGTTCGCAACATCGCGGCGAGCCTGGTCCAGGCATCCCGCCGGCCGAAGCTCCCGGACTTCGTGAAAAACGGGATGGTCTTTGTGCCGGTCAGGATTGCTCCGAACGCGATCCCGTCGTGCAATTCACCACGAACGTGAAGGCACTCGGCACCAAGCGTCTGAACGCATGCGGCCGCGGTGTCGCCTCCCGCCATGACGAGCCCGGCGACATCGACGCGACGTACAATAGCCGCGGCGACGCGACCCAGCCTGCCAGCAATCATCTGTGGGGAAACGCCGGAGACGGCGATTGCCTCCGGACGAACGATAATTAACGAAGTCACAGTCTGCAGGCTGGCGCGGTCCAGCAGCAGGTCGATGTCGGGCTCTGTCCTGACCGGAACTTCGACTTCTTCGGCACCAGCGGCCCGGAGAGCCTGGATCTGGGCGAGGCTAGCCTCTCGCTGCGAACCGATCACAAAGAGCAGCACGCCCTGCCCGACCTGCAGCCTCTCCCGAGGATCGTTCTGTCCGAGCATGCCGGCCAGAGCGCGGCCAAACCCCGAAGCGCCGACAGGCAGTATCTCCGAGCTTCGCTGGGCAACGAATTGTGCGAGGCGATCGAGATTAGCTTCGCTCTCGGCGTCCACGACATAGGCATGCAGCCCGGGCTCGACCGCGAGCGTAGGGGATCCGCCGGCAGAGACCCGGTGAATGTGCAGACACCCCGCCCTCTCCAGCACGTCGGGCAGATGCGCGCTCTCAGCCATATCGGACGCCTTCTCACCCCCGACGCTTGCCGGCAACCGCATTCCGTTCACGTAGACCGTCCCGCCGCGCACGGTGCGGTTCTGGCTGGGGACCGCGGGCGTGATGATCGCGTGCCGGCGGCCGGTCGTCCTCAGCGCGGCGACGACTTCGGCGGCGATGTTGCCGCGCAAGAGGGAATCGATCTTCTTGAACAAAATGCCGGGCTGCAGTGCACCCAATACCTCGATCGCAGCCTCGACGCGTTCGCTGGCCTGATCGTCGGGCAGATGGCGACTCTCCGTCGTAAGAGCGATCACATCGGCGCCCGGGTCAAGACGCCGGTCCACCAGATCCGGCGCCAAGTCCAGCCAGGTATCGAGACCATTCGAAGCGAAAGGCGCGGCCGTATCCAGCGCGCCGGTCAGGTCATCGGCCAGGATCGCGACCGGGAGCGGCTTCCGCCTCATGCGTGCTCAGCCGCGGCGAGGCGACCGGCATAATCGATCGTCGTATTCATGTTTTCGTGACGCGCAACGCCTTTCCAGGCAATGTCAAAAGCCGTGCCGTGATCGACAGACACTCTCAGGATTGGCAGCCCGAGTGTGACGTTTACCGTAGTATCGAACGCAATCAGCTTCGCCGGGATGTGCCCTTGGTCATGGTATTGCGCGACGACGAGGTCGAACTCGCCACGAATGGCCCGGTAAAAGACTGTGTCGCCGGGAACCGGACCCGTGACATTAATGCCCTCCTGTCGGGCGGCATCGATGGCGGGGTGGATGCGCTCGATTTCGTCACGCCCGAACAGTCCGTTTTCCCCGCTGTGCGGGTTGAGACCAGCCACGGCGATGCGAGGGCTGACAATTCCCATACGCTTGAGGTGAGCATGCCCCATGCGGATGGTGGCAAGTTCACGCTCCACCGTCGCTCGCGAAACGGCACCGGCGAGCGACACGTGCGTCGACACATGAATTACCGACAGCTTTTCTGATACCAACAGCATGAACGACGACTTGGTATTGGTCAGATGCGCGAGCAGTTCCGTATGGCCTTCAAACGGATAGCCCGCGGCGTGCAGTGCCTCTTTGTTGATGGGCGCAGTGACGATAACGCCGATCTCATTGGCGAGCGCTGCCGACACCGCTCGCTCGATATACGCGTAGCTGCGGGCGCCGGACGCCTCGCTCATTTGTCCGTCCTGCACCTCACCCGGCGCGTCCGGTTGAACGTCGATCACGGTGGGCGCGCCCGCATTCCCCTCGGGCAGGTCCCGGAAGCGCAACCCGGCGCGCACAAGCGAATTAGCGCGATCCATCAACGCCCGGTCGCCGAAGACGAAGAACCGTCCTTGTTGCTCGGGCCGAAGCTCGGCGAGGGAGCGACAGATGATCTCTGCCCCCACCCCCGCGGGGTCGCCCATTGTTATGCCGATGCGCGTCAGCCGTGTCACAGCCCGGCCTTTCAGTTCGGCTTGATGTGCGCCGAACGCGCGACTTGAGACCACTGCTTGGTTTCGGCGGCGATATAGCTGCCGAACTGGGCGGGCGTATCGGTGTCCGGCTCGACTCCCAACTTCGCGAGATGCTCGCGCGTATCCGGTGCATCCGCCGCTTTCCGGATCGCGGCGTTCAGTTTGTCGATGATCGCCTGAGGCGTCTTGGCCGGAGCAACGACTCCAACCCAAACGCTGACCGCGAATTTGGGGAGCCCTGCCGATTCTGCGACTGTTGGGACGTCCGGCAGCAAGGTCGAACGTTTGGCGCTCGACACCGCGATGGCGCGCAGCTTGCCGGATTTGATGTACGGCAGCGCAACAGGCAAGGTCGGAAACATCATCGGCACCTGGTTGGCGAGAACGGCCGTGACGGCCGGAGTATCGCCTTTGAACGGCACGTGAACGATATCAATGCCGGTCATGACCTTGAGCAGCTCGACCGTGAGATGGTTCGAGGTACCGACTCCCGCCGATGCGTAGTTGATCGTGCCCGGCTTTTCTTTCGCCAGCTTGATCAGATCCTTGACGCTGTGCACGGGGAAAGCCGGATTAACGACCATGATATTCGGTGAGGCGGCAACCAATGCGACCGGCGCAAAATCGTTGGTCGAATCGTATGGCAGCGACTTATAGAGCGCCGACGCCATCGCAAGATTGCTGACCGAGCCGAGCATCAGCGTGTAACCATCGGGGGCCGACTGCGCGACGTGCGCCGCGCCGATGGTCCCTCCAGCGCCGGAACGGTTCTCGACAATGACCGTTTGTCCCAGCGTCTCCGCCATTTTCGGCGCGATGAGCCGCGCGACGATGTCGTTGATGCCGCCGGGCGGAAAGCCGACAACCAGATGAATCGTGCGGCTCGGGTACTGGTCGGCAGACGCAGGTGCGGTGATCGCGAGTGTCAAAGCTGCCGCAACCGCGACGCCAACCAGCGACGTCAGGCGTTTCATGTGACTCCTCCTTCTTTTTCTGGCCTTCAAGGCGGACGCGTTATGCTGCCGCCGATACATGTTTTTCGATGTTGCTATGGGCCTCGTCCTTTTCGAGACTCACGGGAACGCCGTCTCGCTGAAGCGCGGCGCGCACGGTTTCGACCGGGGGGTCGTTCCAGTCCCGATCCGCG
>JAKALI010000626.1 GCA_021813195.1 Pseudomonadota bacterium | reverse complement strand
AGGAGGTCCACTGGTACCTTGACCGAGACCGGCGCCACTCGGCATTGCGAGGCACAACCGGACGACAGGCAGGCTGATAGGATGCAGCCGAAGATGGTCGATTTCCGCATGGTAGGACGCCTCCGCAGACGCAAGCTCGGCGTCGCGCGCTTTGGTGTAAGTCGCAAGGGATGATGAGTCAGCCGCGCGCTGTGCAGCGATCCCGGCCTCGTATTCGACGTGGCCGTGATGCCACCAGACGAACCAAGTGCCGAGCGCCAGGACGAGCACCAGGATCAAGCCGACGAGCCACTTGTAGGGGTCGAGGAAGCTCATGGCGGCTCGCAGTAGACGGGCATCCGATAGGTGAAAACGGTCATCGTAAATGCTTCCCTGGTGGGTTTTTCCTGGATAGCTCGACGTGCTTCCAATTGGCGCCCTGACGAGCCTTTTGCACGGTCGATTTCCCGACGCCGAATCGCTCACCGAGCGTCCTCGCGGTTTCTGTGCTGGCGCGAATCTCTCTAACGGCGTCATCGGTCAAAATTGCTGACCCTGACCGCTCTCCGTAGGCGTGGCGTTTTCTGGATACGCGGTCGTTGCAGTTGTCGGAGTCATCACCCAGTTCAAGGTGATGCGGCGCGACGCATAATGGATTGTCGCAAATGTGTCGAACGATCAAATGCGCCGGGCAATGTCCGTATGATAGTGCGTACGAAAGCCTATGAGCAGCGTACCGTTTGCGCCCCACTTTGAAGCGTCCGTAACCGCCGCTATTCTGCCCGCACCATAGCCAACACGGCTCGCTCACATGAAAATGCACGAAAGACCAAAACGAGGCCTCTGCGACCGAAAGAATGTCGCAAGCGCGAATGTCTAGCGCCGGGCGCCCGTTTTTATGGGCCAGCGAAGCTTTCAAATGTCCGTGGGTATAATGCTCGGCAGCCATTGTCGCTCCTATACAGCGGTGGTGGTTAGGGGTCCGGGTGCGTTGGCGCGCATTTGGACCCCGCTATATTACCATCGAATCACGCCGGCACGCTTACCCATTCGGTGCGGTTTCCCTTTTCGTTGTCGTCCGCGAACAGCGGCGCATCGAACGTGATTCCGTTGTCCGGGTGGGTCATCCAGAAATTCTGCGTCGGGGGCTCATACCGGAAATTGCCCTGGTAGGCATATTCGTCGAGACCCTTTAGCGACGAGTTGCCGCGCAACTGCGGCGATATTATCCGTTGGTGCCAGTGACCGAAGATCATCACGTCGAATGCCTGATCCATGGCGGTGTTCCGCGCGAGCTTTTTCTGCGCCCCGCGAGTTATCGGACCAATGGCCCCTATGATGGAATCGGACGCCTTGAACTGATCGCCGTGCGTCGCGAGGTAAGCGATGCCGAACACCTTGTAAAGCGCGTCCGAACCTTCCGGGATTAGGAAGGTGACGCGCTTGTCGTCGGCGAACGCCATCGCGAGGAATTGATACAGCAGCCAGTCGAAGGACGTATGATTGCGGTCCTTCGCCCAGGTCTTTTTCGTGTCCCGGCCGTGGTTTCCGCTCACGCATGGCAGAAACACGCGGCCGAAGGCGTCGGCCAGCACGCGAATCGCGGCGACGAGCTCGCGGTAGAGGTCGAGCACGACGGGCATCGTGTTCATCTCATTTGTCGCTGTAAGTTCGTCGTGCAGGTTTCCGGACACCATGTCGCCGAGGAGCGCCGCCACGACGCCGGGGTAATCCATCGCTGGCGACCAAATGCCGGCCACCTTGACGGCCGAGCCCACGACATGGCGCAACCGCTTCCTGGCGATCTCCATGTTGAACGCATTGACGCCGCCGACCTGCGCCGGTTTCACGCGCTCGCCCCAGTGGAAATCCGAGAGCTGCACCGTCGGGACGCCGGGCGCGCTCCCCTTCTTGCGCGGTTTCGTCACCCACTCCGGGATGCTGACCGATGCCAATTCGAGGCGCGCCGCGCCGATCCACTCGCGCACGCATTCGGCGGTGGCGGCCTGCGATTTCGCCTCGGTCAATTCCTGCTTGAGTTGCGCAATGATCGTCGCCGGATCGTGCGCGGTCTTGAAGTCCGCCGCCGTGCGCGGTTTCACGTGCGTACCTTCGCGGCGACCTTGGGGTCACCGAAATAGACCCGCTTCGGGTTCTTGCTGCCCGAGGTGCTGCGCGTCTCGACGATGTGCGACTCGAACTGGTCGCGGAACAGGCCCATATCGGCCTGACTGATCCCGGCCATGCGGATCAGGTCCGATTCATACTCGTAGTGCTCGGGGCCGACCTTCCTGATCTGCTCGAGCGCGATTTTGATCTTGTTCGGCACGATCACGTTGCGGTCGTGCGCTGCGCGGAAGGTTGAGAGCGTGCGTGGTTCGATCTTCGACATTGGACGAATCTCCTATGCGAACGTACTGAGCGCCTGTTGGAGCAAGTGTCCGAGGCGGTCCACGAAATCCTCGTCACTCGATAGCGCGTCATGGCCCGCAATGGTCAGGAGGGCGTGACACAGTTCATGCACGAACACCTGTTGCCGGTTCGAGCCGGTGGTGCTGGAGAGGATATGGATCTCGTAGCTATCCGGCAGGAACATGCCGATGGAGTTCTTGCCGTGCTTCCAGCGCGAAGGTTTGATGACCTTCACCGTGAGCGTGTGGCCGGCGAGTTGGAAGGTGGACGGGATGCCGGTGGCGTTCATCGCGCGCCTCGCGCGTTCGGAGCGCCAGCGGCCTCGAGTTCTTCCTGTAGGAGCGCAAGAGCGCGCCATGCGAGCTTCCCCGAATGAGGCAGCCCGTCCTCCGCATCGACCGTCCCGCGCTCCATCAGGTGGCGCATGATGCAGTCGGCATGATCGGCGGACTTGCCGCGTGCGTGGTGCAGATCCTCACCCGCGTTATGCTTCTCGTTGCCGGCGAGAGATATTCGCGCGACCATCGCCAGGGCTGCGGGAAAGTAATCGAGTACGCCCCTCGCGAGAGGGATCCGCTTGCGTTCTGCACTATCGGTTGGCAGCGACATTGAACGCCCTCATGCGGTTGAATAGGCGACGCACGAAAAAGCTACGGCAGAGCGAGATCAGGGTGTAGAGCAACCCGATCTCGAAGTTCTTGCCGAGGGTGAGCGAGTGGAAGCCGAATAGCGGCAGGATCAGCAAGTTCGCGGTGAAGTTGATCCCGAACCCAATCGCGATGTTCGTCCAACTCTCGATGAACGAACCCAAGCGTGTTTGACTCACGGCGCGTTCCAGATCGAGCCGATGGATGGCCACTTGGCGGTCGCCCACCGTGCTACAGCGGGATACACGATCACCGACAGGAGCGAACCGCACAGCGATACAACGGCGCGTAAACGAGCCGGATCAGTCGGGTTCAGTACCGACCACGCGGCATAGCTCAAGCTAAACGCGCCGACGAGCGCGATCAGGATCGTGATGCCCTGCTGCCGGTGCTGCGGCATACCTTGCGGGATCGCGTACCGCTCGGCGAGCAACGATGCGACGTTGCCGGCAGCCGTTCCCAACAGGATCGCCACGATGTC
>JAKALI010000625.1 GCA_021813195.1 Pseudomonadota bacterium | reverse complement strand
CCGGTAGGCCAGGCGGCTTTCCAGGAAGGTGCGATTGTAGGGCGGCGCCTCGGCCTCGAACAGGTCGCGCCACAGCGCCTTCAGGTCCGGCATCGGCGCCGCCTTCAGGGCGGCGAGGCGGGCCAGTAGCGGTTCCTCGGTCATGGGCATTTCCTCCGTCGGTTGACGGAACCATGACCGCGCTGGGGGGCCGTGAAGTCGAGGGAACTCTCTCCGGGATCAGCGGATAAGGGACTGGACTTCCCGGCCTTCAGCCGGATCAAGCCGGCAGCCAGGATCGCCGCCACCTCATCAAGGCGTTCGGCGGGTGTCAGGCGGTCGGGAGAGAGTGCGCCTGGGCCGGCGACAGATTTCCGCATGAGATCATCGTCTGCGATCGAGTTCGACTGATCGGACGGTAGGGCATTGAACGCAACAAAATGAAGGAAGATCAAAGCCTTATCGTAATGGTGCGCAAACAAAGGAAAGGCGGCGTGCTCCCTCAAACTTCGGTGATTGACGACGGCATGCGGAGGGCAGAAACTCAGCTCGCGGTTGCACCACGGGAGAATTCCCGAGGCGCAAGATGCACTCGGGTTGTCCGCCGATGATCGTCTGGCCCGGGGTCAACAGGGGCCATCCATGGGGCACCAACGTCTCGGTTCGCCGCCCGCTTCCAAGAACTTGCCGCAGATCGTCAAGATGCTGGTGGCCAGGGAGACCAGCACGTCAGATCTGGTCGATGCAATCACGGAGGAATGCAGTGCCGCTCTGAAACGGGCGCTGAAGGACGCCGCTTTCGTGGAGGCTCTCTGGCTGTTCGTCCGGTTGCCGCAAGCAGCACGATCTGTCGACTTTGCCGCAGCGCTGCAGGCTATCGGAATACGGGTTCCGGCAGCCCCATCGGTGACGGACATCGCCATTGGCTTCGACACCGCCGTCGAAAGCGCGCAGCGGAAGTCTGGGGCGGACATCACTGATCTGAGCGAAATGGCCCGGCAGACCGGCATCGCCGCCCTCAGCAGCCTCGCCGAGGAACGGTTGCCATCGCTCTGGGAACCGAGCCATGAAGATGTGCGTACCACTCTTGCCACCTTTTGCGGGCCAGAGAAATTCGGGGAGCTATCGCAGCGATTCTTCACAGGCTTCGTCGAGCGCACGACCCACTACTTTCTGGACCGTGAACTGCCTCGGCATGTCGGCTCCGACAAACTTGTCCATTCCGTTGGTGACTTGGCCGCCTTCGATGGTGCCGTGCGGCGCCATTGCGCGGAGGCCACGGTGATCATGCGCACGTTCGCGAGAGACTGGCTCGGCAAGAACGCTTTCCATGAGGGCAAGAACATCTCGCGGGACGATGTCGTGGGATTTGCCGCTCATGCGTCCGAAAAGATCAGGAAAGAACTCTCCATCAGGAGCAGAGGCCATGCGACGGTTTGACGTCTTCTGCGGCGATACCTTGCAGCCCGCGGCAACGAACGACCAGGCCATCCGGCTGAGCGTTCAGGGCGACGATGTCAACATCAATCTCCGAATTGAAGACATCAGCCGCACGATGGTGAGCAATATCCCGGATGTCCTGTTGGATCTGCTGGAGGTTGCTGCATACGTCTATTGTGCCGACCAGCGCCTGCCGCGGGGATCGGACAAGCTCACCGATTTCGGGCGCGACTGGCGGCGGGACATGCACTTCACCATCCCGCTGCGGCAACCCGAGCTATGGGAAAGCCCAGCGGTGAAGGATGCGCTCACTGACACCCTGGGCTTCCTCTCCGATGACAGCTATTCCTTCTCCTTCGTGAGGGCGGCGAAGCCGCTGGCCGAGAAGGAACTGTATTTCGCGGGGCTGCTGGAAGGGACGTTCCAGCCGGATGAGGTTGCCATGTTCTCGGGCGGCATCGATTCCTTCGCCGGTGCCGTCGAGGACCTGGAGGCCAACGGAAAGGCCTTGGCGCTAGTCGGGCACCATTCGGCGACCAAGGTGTTCAGCGTACAGAAGGAATTGGTCGATGCCCTGAAGGAGGGCGGGCTGTCCCGCCAAATCTTTTACGTTCCCGTCAACATCACCAACTCGGGTGCGAACCCGGTCGATCATAGCCAAAGGGCGCGGTCATTCCTGTTCGCCTGCCTCGGACTGGTCATTGCCAGGATGTTCGGCAAAGAGGGCTTCACGTTCTACGAGAACGGCGTTGTCAGCATCAACATCCCTTTGGCCGGCGACGTCATGGGCGCCCGCGCCACCCGAACCACGCATCCCAGAGTGCTGCGCGGATTCGAAGCCATCTTCTCTACCTTGCTGGACCGCTCCATCACCATCAGGGCTCCATTCCAATGGCTGACGAAGAGGGAGGTCATCACCAAGATTGCAGAAAGCAAGTTCGCGCATTTGCTCGCGAGAACCGCGAGCTGCACGCGCCCCATGAAATGGACGACGCAGAAGCGGCACTGCGGCACGTGCTCCCAATGCATTGACCGGCGCTTCGCCGTCCTTGCCGCAGGTATGGAATTCTGCGAGCCGGCGGACATCTACATGGTCGACCTCCTGACCGGCGACCGCAGCAGGGACAAGGATGTCCGCATGGCGCTGGCCTACGTGAAGTCCGTGCAGAGCCTGGCATCGACCCCGAAGAACCGCTTCCTGGCCGAGTATCCGCAGATTGCGTCAGCCCTTGCCTGGTTCCCGGACCTCACCGCCGACCAGGCGAAGGATCGGATCTACGATCTTCTCCACCGGCATGCTGCCGACGTCCTCTCCGTCGTTGCCGACGGAACGCGGCGACACCTCGACGAGCTGGTCCGTGGCGAATTGCCGGCAGCGTCGCTGCTGGCGATGTGTTTCAACCGGACACGCATCGATGTCGTGCCTCCCTCCGGCTACGACCAACAGGTCAAGGACTTTATGGACCGGCTGGCTCCCCCGGCTTACGAATTCGCCGTCTATGTCGAGGGCGGGCGCATCCTCTTCAGGGGCGACTTCCATCTCGATGGCGCCAACTTCGAACTCTTCGCCGCGTTGCTGGACAACCATCGTGCGGCCAAGAAAATGGCGGCCGAGGTTCCGTTCATCCCTGCACCGGATCTGGCGGTGAAGTTGAAAATCTCCGAGGCATCGTTGCGCCAACAGGTCAGCCGGCTTCGCAAGCTGGTAACGGACAGGCTGGCGGTCGACCTGGGCCTCGTCCTCGGCACCGACGACTTCATCGAGAACAAGGAGCGCGCCGGGTATCGCCTCAGCCCGAAACTGCGCGAGGTATCCCGGGCGGACCTGCAAGACGTTCCGATAGCAATGTCACAAGCCTGAGCGGCCAGTGTCACAGCAGACTCTGGCGAGCCCCGGAAATCCGGGGCTTTTCGCCTCCATGCGTCACAAGAAAAACCGGCCCTGACTATATAAGCATCCCCGTACTCCGTTGAAAATACGCGCACTTCCACGGTTCGCAGCGAGCCTGGACGAAGCGGCGAAAGGTTTCACGGAGTCTCCCATGACGACCCACCACCTGACCCAGACCGATCTGGCCCGCCGTTGGCGGATCAGCCCCCGCACGCT
>JAKALI010000624.1 GCA_021813195.1 Pseudomonadota bacterium | reverse complement strand
TGTACGGCACCGTCTGCACGGTGCTGTGCGACGACCACAGGCTCTGCAGCAGGAACACCAGGGCGATGGCGATCAGCCAATAACCGAGATGCACCTGGGCCTTGGGATCGATGCGGGAGCGTTTGTCGCCCGGTTTGGGCGTCGTGTTCGGCGGGCCATCATCCGGCGGCATGAGCACACTCCAAATTGTGGGACACGAAGATCGATCCCCGCGGCGGTGCGCAGCGCCCGCAAACGGCATCACTCCATGCGCAGCGCACCAATCCTGCGCCCTCGAATCGCGCCCGTAAAGCCGGCGCGATGCGCGTCGCGTCTTGCCGCGCCGTGGTTTCGTCGAAGCAAGAGCGCGAGCGGCGGCGCGGTCGAAATCGGTGTAATCTCGAGCCGATGGGGCATCGCGGCCGTGGCCGGCCCATCCGAGCCGGGCATTTTCGCAACAGGAGAGGGCAGGCCATGACTCCTGTGGGGTGCGAATTCCCAATCAAGCGGCGACCGGCGTCTGGAACAGACCTCCACAGTGCCGTGTCCATTGATATTCGGCGAAGTCCGCACGCGGTGGCGACGGGCGGCCGGCACGCTCTATGGGCGTCGCGCCGTTGAGCGAGCGATGAACGCGAGCGCCGTTGTAATAGGCGCAGAATTGACGGAGCTTCCGGTGCAGATCGACCGAATTCCAGAAGAACGTCTGATCCAGATATTCGCGCCGGATCGTCCCGATCAGTCGCTCGATGAACGGGTGCGACATCGGAGCGTACGCCACCGACTTGACTTCTTCGACTTCGAGGATCCGCAGATTCGCGAGTCATCGGTGAAAGCGGAACAGGGGATCGTGATCCGTGCTGAGCCGAATGGGCGGTGTTTTGCCGCCGATGCCGAAGCCGACGATGCGGCGGGTGAATACGTCGATGACCATCAGGGTCCAATGACTGCGAAGGAGGATCGATTCGCACCGAAACAGGTCCACGCTCCAGAGGCTGTCCTTGGATTGGGCGATGAACGTGAGCCAGGATGGGCCCGAGTTGTCAGGATGATCTGCTCCGAAATGCTTCGCGAGGACCCGACGCACGACATCTTTGTCGATCTGCACGCCGAATGCATGCGAGATCTGCTCGGCAATACGGTGATAGCCGAATCTGGGGTTACGAAGCTTCATTTCGAGGACGGCCGCGACGATTTCCTCTGTCGGACTCTTGGGGCCTGGCTTGCGCCGGGCTCCCGCAGACGAGAACAGTCGGCGATATTTGCGATCGCCCAACACCTTGTGGATTCGTAATAACGTCGCCGGCTTGAGAATCGTAGCAAGCTTGGCGACTCGTCGTGGACGCACGAACAGCGTCGTCAAGCCGAGCAAGAATCGATCGACCGTAGTCAGAGGCGGGGCGCGTCGACGGGAACGACCGCTGATGATCAGTTGGTGCTTCAGCAGCAGAGATTCGGCAACAACCGAGCGGGCACCGCCGGGGCGCGCGAGCCTGGGGAGGGTGACGAACAGATGTACCACGAGAAGAAGCAAGTCGCGCATCGTCGAGCCAAGCTACCAGGGATACCGGTCAGCACAAGTCTGCTCGCATGCTGGGTCTCACGCTATGATTGGCAAATTCGCACCCCACACCTCGAACGCGTCCGAAATGTACTTCAGGAAGATGAGGCCGAGGACGACGTGCTTGTACTCGGCCGCGTCCATGTTGTTGCGCAGGGCGTCGGCAGCGGCCCAGAGCTTGGCCTCGAAGCCGAGGCTTGTCGTGGTGTCGTTCTTGATCTTCTTCGTTCGTGCCATAGGATTTCACTTCGATCGCGTAGGTCTACCGGATTGGCGTCCCAGTCGGGCGCTGCGCCGCTTGAGCCGAGGTTTCTTTTCACCGCCGAGCTGTTGAAGCAGCTGGCGTGTGGTCAGGATTCGGGTCTTACCGACCTCGCCGAGGGATAGAAGGGCATGCTTGTCGCCGGTGACGAGAACATCGGTATCGCCCGCCTGCGCCATCGCTAGCAGGAAGTTATCGGCCGGATCTCGCGATCGGTCGACGGACGGGAGCTTGGGTACGGTCACCGCAAGCCGCCGCAGCTCGTTGAGCATTGCGCCGGCCGCAGCGGGTTCGAGGAAAGGTTTGAGTCGTGGGTAGCGCGTGACGCGCCGGAATTCCTCGAGTTGCTCTTCGCAAGTGATCAGCACGAAGCGCTTCTCGCGCCAAGCCTGATAGAGCTGGTCGGGCAATCCTCCGGGAGTGATCAAAGCGCTGCAGAGGATGTTGGTGTCGAGAACCACCCTCATCGACGCGCCGTGGCAAAGCGCTCCGCGCGCACTGACTGCAGGGCCTCATTGATCGCGGCTTCGATTTGCGCGGCCGGCGCTTTGGCATTGCGAGCCTTGGTCTGCGCCACGGTCTGATCGAGCACGCGCCAGCGCACCGCCTCCTCGACGAACTTCGCGAGATCGCCCTTCTTCATGCCGCGTTGCGCGAGGAACGTGCGCACCGCCACGTCGGTATCCTTCGATACCCTAACAGTCCACCGCACCGGTTCATCCATACTTCATACCCTTTTGCGTCTAGACGTCAAAGCGTCATTGTAGGCCTTTTCGGCGGAGCCGACATCCAGCGCGAGATCCGTGTTACTGAGTGAGCCGCAGCCGCTGCGCTTGGTAACGCGGGTCTCTCGTGATGCCCGGAGGGCGCAGACCGAACGTAGTGAAAACGTAGCGTTGGGTACGTCTTGGGGCGCTTCTATGCTTGTAGTCCGCAAAAAACCAGTCAAGCATGTGTCGGCGCGAGGAAATATTCGTGATGCGGCCCGCCGAGAATCGATTTGGCTCGCACCACGTATGGTTTCTCGCGGCGATGGCGCGAATTTGGCTGTCGGTGGTCGTAATAGGTGGGCGGAGGATCCGGAACGCCCGGACCCAACGCCATGTGCGGACGCCCGGCGTTGTAATGCGCAATCCAGGATCTAAGAATCGACCGGAGATGCGATTCGGACAAAGGTATGAGCCAATCGAGACACTCGCGCCGAACGGTGCCGATGACTCGCTCGCAGATCGAGTTGGCTTTCGGGCAGCGCGGCGGCGATTTCAAAACCTCGACGCCCAGACGGCTCACCGATTCGTCAAGATGCTTGGCAAAGATGCTGTCGCGATCATGCAGTAGGTACTGATATCGCTCCTCGAGCCCGATGGCCTCGCGCAGCTGCTGCAGGGTCCAGGCGGCCGTCGGATGAGCGGTAACATTGAAATGAATCAGGCGACGACGGCGGTGCTCGATGACAACGAATACGTAGAGCAACCGAAACGTGGCGGTCACGGCGACCATGAAATCGCAAGCAATGATTCCCTGGGCGTGTAATCGCAGGAAGGTCGACCAACGCAGATCGCCTCTTGGCCGACCCGGTGGGCGAGGGGGAAGATATTTCCGTACGGTCCTCGGCGAGACCTGAATTCCGAGCTTCAGAAGAAGCTCGTTGGCAATGCGTTCCTCGCCCCATGTGGGATTCTCGTTCCCCATCCGGCGGATCAGGGTCTGCACTTGCTTCGGGATC
>JAKALI010000623.1 GCA_021813195.1 Pseudomonadota bacterium | reverse complement strand
GGTGCTCACGTGTGAGACCGTGTCGGGTGTGTGCGCCAAGTGTTATGGGCGCGATCTGGCGCGTGGCACACCCGTCAACATCGGCGAGGCCGTCGGCGTCATTGCCGCGCAATCGATCGGTGAGCCGGGAACGCAGCTTACCATGCGCACGTTCCACATCGGTGGCGCCGCCAACGTGGTCGATCAGTCGTTCGTCGATTCCAACTTCAATGGAACTGTGAAGATCAAGAACCGCGCCCTGGTCAAGGACGGCCAAGGCCGCTTGATCGCCATGGGGCGCACAATGTCGGTGGTCATCACGGATCAGTCGGGCAAGGAACTGGCCTCGCACAAGGTCCCGTACGGCGCGCGCTTGCATGTCGATGATGGCGACGAGGTGCGCCGTGGCACGCGGCTCGCGCAATGGGACCCCTTCACACGGCCAATCCTCACGGAAGTCTCCGGCAAGGTGGACTTTGAGGACTTGATCGAAGGCGCATCCGTGCGCGAACAGACCGACGAGGTCAAAGGCACGACCAACCGCGTCATCATCGATTGGCGGGCCTCCCCGCGAAGTGCGGACTTGAAACCCGCCATCGTCATCAAGGATGCCAAGGGCAAGCCGATCAAGGTCGCCCGCGGGGGGGATGCGCGTTATCTGCTGCCCGTCGAGGCCGTGCTGTCGGTCGAACCGGGCACGGAGGTCAAGGCTGGCGACGTGCTCGCTCGTATTCCCCTCGCATCGGCCAAGCAGAGCGACATCACCGGTGGTCTGCCGCGCGTGGCGGAATTGTTCGAGGCTCGCAGGCCGAAAGATCACGCCATCATTGCGGAGATTTCCGGCACGATCGAGTTTGGCAAGGACTACAAGAACAAGCAGCGCATCACCGTGCAACCTGATGAAGAGGGCGTGGAACCCGTGGAGTATCTCATTCCGCGTGGCAAGAACCTCGCCGTGCAGCATGGCGATCACGTCGAACGCGGCGATTTCATTTACGACGGCCATCCCGCGCCCCACGACATTCTGGCCATCAAGGGTGTCGAGGAACTCGCCAACTATTTGATCAATGAGATCCAAGACGTCTATCGTCTGCAGGGCGTGGGCATCAATGACAAGCACATCGAAGTGATCGTGCGCCAGATGCTGCAGAAGGTGGAGATCTCCGATCCGGGTGAGACCGGGCTCATCAAGGGTGAGCAAATCGATCGCATCGAGTTCGACGAGATCAACGCCAAAGTCAGCAAGGAGGGCCGCCGCATCGCGACGGGTACGCCGGTTTTGCTCGGCATTACGAAAGCGTCACTGCAGACCCGTTCATTCATTTCGGCCGCGTCATTCCAGGAGACGACGCGTGTGTTGACGGATGCCGCCGTGGTTGCCAAGTCCGATACCCTTGAGGGGCTCAAGGAGAACGTGATCGTCGGTCGCCTGATCCCGGCCGGTACGGGTGGCATGTTGCGCCGTCTGCGCCGCGAGGCTTCCAAGCGCGATGAGCTCATTGCGCGCGAAAAGGCGCGGGCTGGAGCATCGGGCGCACTCATGGGGCCCACAGGTGAGGGGGGGGCGGCAGCCCGTCGCCGACGCCGCGTGGCCGAATAGCGCGCAGGGTTGCAGGATCAGGTGGGCGGCGGGACAGTGTCCCGCCGTCTTTTTTTGCGCTGAGATCCAGTGCGGAGATGCCGTGCGAACCGCTGGAGGCCGGACTCGCAGGGCTGCGTCGCGAATGCGTTCGCTCGCAGGCCGCGTGGCCGTGCGGCGTTCGGTCTCTCCACATCCAGAGCGCCGGCCTTTCAAAAAAGTGAAATGGCATCTTGCCGAGGTGTTGACCGTGACCAAGCGTCTGTATATAGACACCGCACTCTCACGGCAGGTCGTAGGCTGCCCGCGCGCTTATTAGCGCTGGAGCGGGGTCTAAACGCTGGCGTTTCTAAGCAGAGGACATCTTCGGGCCAAGATCTCCGAGCTGTGCCTGGCAGGCCTGCTCTGGGATCCTCTGGTTTTTTCCGGCCAAGTCATCGCGGGATGGCGTGGTCGGTGCCGTTTGGCATTCGGATCAATCGGTCCGCTTGCTGCAATGGCCGGTTTGCGGAGTACGGGCGCCTGGCGGTGCTCGCGAAAACGGTTCTACGAGGCGCACGAAGCGGATGCCGACGATACAACAACTGATCCGGAAGCCCCGGACGCCGAAAACGTACCGCGAGAAATCGCGTCACATGGAGCACTGTCCGCAGAAGCGTGGTGTGTGTACCCGCGTGTACACGACAACGCCGAAAAAGCCGAACTCGGCGCTCCGTAAGGTGGCTAAAATCCGTCTAACGAACGGCTTTGAGGTCATCGGCTACATCCCCGGTGAGGGGCACAACCTTCAGGAGCACTCGGTGGTTCTGATCCGCGGCGGCCGCGTGAAGGACTTGCCTGGCGTGCGCTACCATATTTTGCGCGGCGTGCTCGACACCCAAGGCGTCGCCAAGCGCCGTCAGCGTCGCTCCAAGTATGGTGCAAAACGTCCGAAGTAGGGGCCGCCGATCCCGAACCGCAACCGCGTTCGCCGGGATCGCTAGTGGAACGAATGCAAGGAAAGTCGAGATATGTCTCGCCGTCATAGAGCAGAGAAACGCACCGTCGATCCGGATCCCAAGTACTCAGACATCGTTCTGAGTAAGTTCATGAATGCTGTCATGAGTGAGGGCAAAAAGTCGGTGGCTGAGCGGATCGTCTACGGTGCGCTGGAGCGCATGGAGGCGAAGGCGAAGTCGGATCCCCTCGCAATGTTCCATCAGGCGCTGGACAATGTGATGCCCGCCGTGGAGGTGCGTTCGCGGCGCGTCGGCGGCGCAACCTATCAGGTTCCCGTGGAAGTACGTTCGGAACGCCGCCAGGCCCTCGCCATCCGATGGATCATTGCCGCAGCTCGTGCCCGCAACGAGAACACAATGGTCGACCGGCTCTCGGGCGAACTTATTGATGCTGCCAACAACCGTGGATCGGCCGTCAAGAAGCGGGAAGACACACACAAGATGGCGGACGCCAATCGCGCCTTCTCACATTATCGCTGGTAGCTCCAGCCCGACAGACGAACAAAAACCGAGGCTCACATGCCGCGCCAATATCCGATCGAGGACTACCGCAACTTCGGTATCATGGCCCACATTGATGCGGGCAAGACCACGACGACCGAGCGGATCCTTTATTACACTGGCAAGTCCTATAAGATCGGCGAAGTCCATGACGGCGCCGCGACGATGGACTTCATGGACCAGGAAGCTGAGCGCGGTATCACGATTACGTCGGCTGCGACGACATGTTTCTGGCCGGGGCGCGACGGACGCAAGCGCCGCCTCAACATCATCGACACCCCAGGTCACGTCGACTTCACGATCGAAGTCGAGCGCTCGCTGCGCGTGCTCGACGGCGCGGTGTGTGTGCTGGACTCCAACCAGGGCGTGGAGCCACAGACGGAAACCGTCTGGCGGCAGGGTGATAAGTACGCTGTTCCGCGCATCATCTTCTCCAACAAGATGGATAAGACCGGCGCCGACTTGAACACGAT
>JAKALI010000622.1 GCA_021813195.1 Pseudomonadota bacterium | reverse complement strand
CGTCCCGTCAAAATCCGTCCGCAGCCCGATCGCAGCCGTCATGGCAAACCTCCTCGTTTGCCATGTTGAATCCGACTCGCGGCATTTTGGGAATCCCCTACGAGTCAAAACCTGCGCAGGCTGGTATTAGGGGCTGCATCGGGCTACTACTTCGGTAGCCTCTATTTCCATACGCGGCCAACGGCGCTGTTGTTTTTCCAAATGGTCGTAATCGCCGGACTCACGTTCTTCCTAATCTACTATCTCGAATACTCGACGCTGGTTCTCGACGATGGGCGGCGCGTGAGCGACTACATTTCATTCTCACGCTACTTCAACCTTGCAATAACGACCGCCCACTATCGTTTCGGACGCGGCGCTCAAATCGATACAGGCGAAGTGGGCGAGGCCGGATATTGGTTCGCAGTTATTCAGTTTGTGGGCTTTCTTGTTGGCGGGATAGCGATCTTTCTTATTCTTCTGAATCATCCCGTGTGCGAAATCTGCAAAAAGTATCTCCGCGTGCTTGCCAAAACGCACAAACGGTTCGCCGATCCGGCAGACATGGTGGAATACCATGACGCGCTATTCGCGTTGCCAATGGGTACGCCGGAATTTGCCGCCGCTGCCAGTACCAAACATGACGCGAAGGTTAAAAAAGGATCAGCCCAACTCACTTTCGCGCTGTATGGATGTCCGGAATGCAAGCGGCAACAAATCTCAGCCGATGTTGAGGTGTACAACGGGCGCGACTGGAAACGAGTCGATAAGCTCGCTAGGCGCTATGCGGTTCCTGAGGGCGTTGACCTGATTCCGGTCTATCGCGGGCCTGCCAAATGATATTCCCCTACGCAGATAGCCTGAGCCGTGGCGTTCTGTTTCCGGCAATGTGGGCTTTGCTCGCATCCTTCGTGATCGTTGACGTTCCTATGTTCCTAGACCCCGAGCTAATGCGCTGGGGCGTGGCGCATCTTGGATTCTTTCCTGTGCTGTTCTCCGTTTCCCCGTGGGCCAACTCCTACACGCTGTTCACGGCAACGCTGGTTCATGGTGGAATCGTTCACCTGTTAGGCAACGCACTATTCCTATGGGCGTTCGGGCGCTCACTTGAACGGCTGTTCGGCGTGATGATCTTGTTGCCGGGATTCTTTCTGCTAGGCGTGAGCGGCCTGCTTGTCCATTGGGCGCTGTTTCCGAATGCGACCTCACCGGTAATTGGAGCATCGGGCGCAATCGCCGTCTTGATGGGTGCATATCTTGCGCTGTTTCCAGCATCCAAAGTGCGGATGATCGTCTATCTCGGGATTGCCTATAAACGGTTCTCGCTACCCGCTTGGACCTTCCTTCTCTACTGGAGTGGCCTACAGCTTATCTCGCTAGCGCTCGGCGAAAGCGCAACTAACGGCGTTGCCTATGCTGTTCACGTCGGAGGATTCATGGTGGGAGCTATCGCGGCGATTATGTGGAAAGTCTCTTATCCCTTCGCGGAGGAGCGACTGTTGGCTTTCATACGCGACGGGGTTCCGACAACCGCGCGCTCTTAGAGCCTGCGACCTCCGCCGAGCCTCAACTCTAGAGTCTGCAAACCGGGGAACGAAGCAGGGGTAAGTCACGTAGTTGTTTCGTGTATCTTGTTGTCGGCTGCCTTGTTCGCTTTATCTGCACCGTTCGCGATTTCTCCGGTCGCGAGAAACTTCTCTAAGGTCGGCTCTACCCGGACAACTATGGCTTTCGCGGCCACAATAAACACGACAACGCAAATCTTCGTCGCCGGTGGATTCCTCCTCCAAGGAACACGACGCTTGAAAAATGTGTCGCGTATCTCACCTTCCTTCTTGAAGGGCTCAGGCGAGATGTTGAGCGTCACTTCCTGCCCCGGCCCAAGATCAAACGGAGGTGTTGGCGTACTCATTGTTGAAATCGGAAGGTCGAATTTCTGCATGGCGTGTTGAAATGCCAACCATTTCGGCCCGCGCCTCAACCAACCAGTTCGCCACCCGACCGACGCAACGCGGACAGGGCGCAGACCGCAATTTGTGATCTGGATAACAATTGCGTCCTCGAACGGCGAGCCATCACCCGCAAAAAGCAGCCGCAGTCCAGCCCGAACCTTGACGTGAGCCCGTCGTTCGGTATGGGCCAGCCATAATGAAACCCATACTGCCACGAATGTAGCGATTGCCGCCGCGACTTGCCCAATGGCCGCAATCTTCGTCCATAAAGTCGATTCACCCATAGCGGTTAGCCGTCCATCACCTCAATACGTTAATACGGCGAGACTTCATAGGCCTGTCACGCTCCGGCCAGCCACCACACCCCCGCAACCACGCACCACGCCGTCATCCCCGCGCCCAGCACGACCCCGCCCAACATCGCCCAATCGCCGCGCCGTAGTTGGCGCAATCGCGCCTGCGTGCTGAGGGCGGAGGTAGCGGCGATGAATAGCAAGGTGATTCCGGTTGCGGTTTCCATCTCGACCTCTACATAGCTCGCGTGTCCGGGCAGCGGCTCGCACCGCTCCAGTAACGTGCCACTCCAGATCGCAACGTAGCAAAACAAAAGTGCATCGTCGCGACGGCGTTGTCCGATAGTGGTCAGTCAAAGCGCCGACAGACTATCGTTCATCTCTTCGCCGCAGCCCCCGCAGAACTCTGGGCAGCGCAGCAGTGTTCATGCAGACGACTATCCACCGGCAACGGTGATCATCCTCACTATGATTCCGGCACCAGTTTTCGGTCCTTTCAGTATGAGTCTTGTGCCGGGAGGAATGCGGAGAGTGTCACTGATCGACAAACAGATGGTAGCTGTCATTGGCGCTTCCACGAGGTTGGGACCACCACACGTCCCTCGGCCCGGCATTCGCCAACTATCGACGGTGACTTCCATTGTACTCTCATGGCCGAAGACGAGGGTGTACCAAGCGGGAAACCCCGCCACAAATGCTTCATAACCAAACGCGCCGAATAGAAGGGCAAAGGCTGGTAGTCGAATCCATGGAACTGACAACCACTTCGAGAGTGGCCGTGTTTTCGGCTGTGGTGCAAGCGCAAGCAAGATACCGCCTGTCCCGCATATCACCGCACAGACCTCCGCGAGGCGAACCTGAGCCTTTGAAGGCACGAAGTCACTAAACAGAAAGGCGTATATTGCGCCGATCATCACAGCGAACCCTAGCAGCGCAATCGTGCCGCGCAGCGGCCTGATACCCGTGGCGATTTCCATGTTGTCCCCAATCCCAGTTGCACGGTGCGTCTGCCACCTCGATTGCGTTATCATTGCAGACTTCGCCAGCGATTGGCCTCTTCGTTATCCAACTGGTTTGAGCAAGAATTGATCTTCATCCGTGCGCCCGGCGTGCCACGCAAGCACATCGAACTCGATGGCCTTAGCACCCGCACGTTGCATGACGTTGCGCAAGAATTCTTGCATTTTATCGTACCTGTCCTGATTCGTGACCCAATTCATCGAGGCATTCCTTGGTATTTCGTCCTCGGCGGGGTTATCGTGATTCCACAGCGTCCGAACTGCGCGCAACGTGTAACTGTCCAATGGCAC
>JAKALI010000621.1 GCA_021813195.1 Pseudomonadota bacterium | reverse complement strand
CGATCTCTTTTTCATCGCATTTCTCCGTGTGTAGAATGATGTGTTCCTGGGTGTGTGCTCTTGTGTGTAGCCAAGTGTGCGCGCCTGTGTGTGCGCATTTTGTCCGTTGTGCGTGCCACCGTGTGTAGCGACGATTCTCGATCTCAAGTCACGCTAGCTTCACTGGCAAGATCGGGCCGTCCGCCTCGCCTTCGGCTGCATGTGACTTGTCGTCTGTCGGCGAAGTGGATGGGAACTACGCTTGCTGTGCGTGATCGGTCGAGGCGCGTAGGGATCGAGCCCTTTCGCGTTCCAGTGCTTGCCTCCAAGCTTCAGCAGCGTCGCGCGAAATCAACGTTCGTCGGCCGACCTTGAAGATGGCCAGCCGACCGGATTTGATTTCGAGATAAACCTGTGACCGGGAAATTCCGTAAGCCTTGGCAAAGGCCCTGATATCGAAAGCTTCACGTTCAGACATGGTTGAGACTCCAGGGATGACGCCCCGGATGCAGCCATGTTCAGGTACGGAACAAAACGGTCTGAAATCGCAGATTTCGGACCAGGACGAGTTTGGGAGTAGTTCTTATCGGGATTTCGCGGGGATCGTGTGTTCGGGATACGCCGCGAGAATTCTCTTCTTTTCCGCGGGCGAAATCGTCGCGGGAGCAGAATTCAAGCGTTTGAAGACCTTGCTCCAGCCGCGCTTGACGTAGCGCTCCGCCAGAGTCTCCGGCGTTGGACAACGCATTTTTGCAGCATCGAGACGGCCGGTAACCATTGCCGCTGCGTCGGCTACGGAAATACCGATACTGTTGAGGTCTGCGATTTCTTGCATGATACGGCCCTCAACGCTGGTGGCGCGCATCTCGTCCCATATTTTTGTTTGCCCCCTCTTCCGCGTTGTACCAAGGAGGTTGTCAAGACTTTCCTCTCCACTCGATTTCATGTAGGACAAAAACGCTGTGTTGAGCCAATCTAGCACCCAGAGTGGAGGATAGAGGCCCAAGTGATGAAACGCGAGGAATGCTTCGATCGCGTATAATGTGTTCAACTTTGTCGGCTTGTAGACGCCATTATAAAGTGCTTCCGCCAGTCGCGAGAGTGCGACCGCAGCTATTACAGGTTCGTCGTCCGCTGCAAGGCGAGGGCTCTGTGCAGCAATGTATTTTCCCACTTCGTGAACAGCCTTCTTGCGTTCGTCATCCGAAGCTGCCTGCTGTTTCTCAATTGATGACAGGATATCGAAAAGCCCGCCAAAGAATTCCGCATAGCCGTTATCGGTCACATAGGGCGAACTACTGGCGACGGCGGCCTCAGGTATGCCATCGGATGGAAGCCGTCTGACGGCGATCACGCGAGCTGCTTTCGATCTAGGCTTCTTCGCCCTCAATTTACTGTCTGATATTGCCAAGCCATTCGTCCGGGTTTGACTGCTGCACTTGTCTCAGCTTCGCGTTCTGGTTGTATATCAACAGAGAAGTGTACCAATTGCAACCGCAATGTAGATTGTTTCAACCAAATTGATTGCCGCGGAGCGGCACTACCTGCACCCTCGATCGCAGTTCGTCCAGGTAGTCAGCCCAAGTCTGCATCATGGCGACTCGGTCGGACCAGAATTCGGCTGCGTGTGTATAGGCGCGTCTAACCTGATTTGCTTCCTGATGGGCCAATTGTCTCTCGATAGCATCACCTGACCATCGGCCCATTTCATTAAGTCGCGTGGCTGCCATGGCCCGAAAGCCATGCGCCGACACTTCGTCGCTACCGTAGCCAAGGCGGCGTAATGCGGCATTCAAAGCGTTTTCGAATATGGGTTTCTGAACTTTTCTTCCCGATGGAAACAGGTACTTGCCTTTGCCGGTTAACAGCTGAAGGTCTTGGACAATCGCCAGCGCTTGTCGCGATAACGGGACGCGATGTGGACGACGCATCTTCATTTTGTGAGCAGGAAGTGTCCAGATAGCCGTGTCAAGATCAAATTCCACCCATTCGGCATGGCGTATTTCTCCTGGTCGAACGAAAGTAAGCGCCAAAAATTGAAGTGCCATTCGAATTATCAAATTTCCTTCGTATCCGTCGATTGCGCGCAAGAGCGCGCCGATAGCGTTGGGTTCGACGATCGCGGCGCGATGCCGGGTTCTCGGAGTCACAAGCGCACCCCGTAGATCCATCGAGGGATCGCGCTCGGCTCTGCCTGTGGCGATTGCATAGCGGAAGACCCTTCCGCACGTGCTTCTCAACCGCCTGGCGGTTTGGTATCGACCGCGTGCTTCGACAGATCGAAGCATCACGAGCAACTCCAGTGCCGAGATTTCTGAAATGGGCCGGTCGCCTATGTATGGATCGGCAAATTCCAATAGCCATTTCTTTTTCTGGAGCGTCGTTGGCGCCCTGTCTTCGCGGGTCAATTTTTCCAATAATTCTTCTGCGATAATATGAAAGGTATTTCCCGCTCGCACGGCGGTCGCCAGCTTATCGAGTTTGCGCTGGTGACCTGGATCAACACCATTGGCCAACTGCTTCTTTGCGAGATCGCGTTTCTCTCGTGCTTCAGCGAGCGAGGTCAAAGGATAGGGGCCGAAGGACAAGGTCTTGCGCGTGCTGTTGAAGCGGTAGTCCATCCGCCAAAGACGGCTGCCTTTCGGCTTAACAAGAAGATATAGCCCCCCAGTGTCTGAGATCTTGTAGAGCTTGTCTTTCGGTTTCAGGTTACGGATCGACATATCGGTCAAACACATTTTCGTATCCATATCTTGACGGTATCGGACATTCTATCGGTGTTCGGAACACCGACAATCGTACCGCCAAACTGAGCAGATACAAGCGGACGACCGTAGATGTTCATCGTGCGAACTTGCGCAATAAGGCGCACTTGCTCTGTTGTGCAAACGCGCTTGAACGCCGGTGGACAACTAGCAGTTTTTCCAAGTGTACCAGACCAAACTCAATGACCGCAGTCTGCGGCACGCTCTGCTTCTCGGAGCAGCGTCAGCCGTAGTTCTCGGGCTTTCCACCCCGGCCAGCGCGCAGGTGGATTGCAAAGCCAATCCCAATGCTCCGGGCTGCAAATCCGGCTCGGTCGAAACCGTCGTCGTGACGGGTTCGCTGATTCCGACGACCAACCTGACGACGACCAGCCCCGTCACAGAGGTCACGGCACAAGACATCCACACCCAGGGCGTGACCCGCGTCGAAGACCTGGTGAACCAGTTGCCGCAGGCCTTTGCCGCACAGAACGCGACCGTGGCGAACGGCGCCTCCGGTACGGCCACCGTCGACCTGCGCGGCTTGGGCTCCTCGCGCACACTGGTCCTGATCGACGGCCAGCGCATGCCCTACGGCTCGCCGCTGGACACCTCCGCCGACTTGAACGAAATCCCCACCCAGATGGTGGACCGGATCGAAGTTCAGACGGGCGGCAGCTCGGCGACCTACGGCTCGGACGCGATCGCCGGCGTCGTCAACTTCATCATGAAGAAGGACTACCAGGGCTTCCAGTTCGACGCCCAGTACAACGTCTTTCAGCACAACAACGGCACCGATCAGGGCAATCTGCGCAAC
>JAKALI010000620.1 GCA_021813195.1 Pseudomonadota bacterium | reverse complement strand
CTCGACACGGCCATGACCTGCGATGATACGGTTATCCCGGTCGATCAGGACCGGGTTGACGAAGCCGAACTCCTTGATGCTGTCGGCGATCTGACGGATCTGCTTCTTCGAGTGCGTGCGCGGGTTGTTCGTCCACGGCTTTAGCGTGGCGATGGCAGTCTGTTGCATCGTATTGCTGCTCATGTCGTTCTCCATGGTCGCACAAAGCCAGCGAGCGCGTTCGCGCCCGCGTATACCGGTGCGGTCTCGTCAGGTGTGGTCTAAATTCTGGTGTGTTTATCTGCGGCTATGCCGCGGATTTTATTCGCCCGTAAGATCGCAGATGTACTTGCGTACTTTGCGAACATGCTCGATATCGATCTTCCGAACGAGCTTGACGACCGCTGCGCGCTCAGGATTGCGTTCGATCAGTTGATCGTTGTGGCGCTTCTGCTTCTCCGCATTCTTGCGATGATACGCCCTTATCGCGGCTCTCGGGTCCTTGGCAGACGCGATGGCATTCAGGTTATGGAGCCACGTCTTCTTGCGCCCGAATCTCTGCTCGCCCCAGACTGTCCACTTGACGCCCTCTCCTGCCTCGCCAGCTTCGATGCGGCGCTTGAGTTCGCGCACAAGCTTTGCTGTAGCCAGAAGGCGGGTATCGCCACTATTCGCCTCGAGTTCGATCTTCGAGGCTAGCTCGTCCAGGGTCATTTTGTACTTTTCCATGCTCATCCCCATTTTCCGTTAGTAACGGAATCATGCCGTCGCATTGCCGCGACGGGAGACAAGCTGCCGGAGCCGCATCGGAACTCGCAGTGGGGACTTAAGGAATTTTGCTTATGGAGAACGCCAGGGCCCGCGGCAGGCCTCGGCCCTAGACTACCAGCCTAGCACCGAGCCTTCAGAAGGGCTCGGATTCTATCCCGATCATAATCGGACCGGTCGAAAGCCACGTTGGTAATGGTTGCAATCACGCCGGGCATATCCTGGCCGAACATTGTCCGCATTTCCTTGGCCATACCTTCGACAAAGGCATTGATCCGTGGATCGCTACGCTTCCTGTTAACGATGAATTTCGCGCTTTCTGGGTTCTTGGTCTGGTCTTCGAGTGCGTCAGCGACGAGCCCCTGCCCACGGCCTCTCAAATCGTCTGTATGGCGCTGAAGAGCCGTCCGGCTCACCATCTCAAGGCCGCCGAGATAGCTGCTGACCGCCAGTGTAAACACCATGGCGAGCACCATGCCGCGCTGCTCTTCTTCATTGAGAGGCTGAGGCGGATGAGACGCCTGCCGCGCCTCGGCCGCAACGGCGTAATCCTCGTATCGTGTAGCGGTAGCCTCATCGCCAAGGGCTCGGTAATCGGTGGCGCGCCCGCGCCACGCCTCGGCCAAGCCCGCCCATGACTGGACGGCAGCCGGCAGCGCGGCCTTATAAAACCGCTCAGCCGTCGGGGTGCCCTCGCGCTTGTGTTTACCCAGTTCCTGCCAGACCCCCTTCATCCGTTCATCGATCAGCAACCGTGTCAGGACCGCTTCGGTGTCGGCGGGCAAGTCCGGAGCCATTCCAACAAGAAAATTGGCCATTGCCAGCACCGCCGCAGGGAGCCAATCGGGTGTTTTGATTTCGACAAGATCTGTCATCGCGGCACATTATATATGGTCCACCATGGGCTCGGTAAGAGCATTCGCGCGATCCACTCGTGGCATGCGGCCCGCGCCGGCGGCAACGGCTGCTAGGCTGGAGCCCAGATAGCTAGGACTATCAACAGCGATTCTTAAAGCGGAATTCGCTCCCTCTTTGAGGTAGCGCACCGGCATCGATGCCAACGGTTTCATTGCAACAATTGACTGACCTCCAGGACGCGGTGTTCTTGAGATGTAGGTTCAACAACGGTGTTTGTAAAACCTGTCGCGCGACCCGATAGAACCGGTCAGGGAAGTGTCGTCGTTAGCAGCCGGTGCGTTATGTTCCGCCCATCAGGTATTCGCGTGTGTCCAGGCGATTTCGGCGAGGCGAGGAAACGCCTTGGCGCGTTCGGCAGCTTGCGCGGAGGACGCCGTTCCGCGGATGACGCGGCCCTTTATGCCGTGAAAGATCGCAGCCATCCGGAAGAAGTTGAATGCCAGGTAGAACCCGTAATCGGCGATGCTGGCACGTCCCGTACGCCGGCAATAGACAGCCACATAGTCCTCTTCGGACGGAATTTCCAAAGCTTTCAGATCGGCACCGACCAGACCGGCCACGATATCCGGCGGCATGTGGTACATCATCGTGTGGTAGGCAAAGTCGGCCAAGGGATTGCCCAGCGTCGACAATTCCCAATCCAGCACCGCCAGTACGCGCGGCTCCGTCGAGTGGAAGATCACATTGTCTATGCGAAAATCACCATGTGTAATGCTCGTTTCGTCGCTTTGCGGAATCGCTGTGGGAAGCCATTCGACCAGCCTGTCCATTGCCGGATCGCGCCCGGCCTGCGTATCGTCCAGATATTGCTTGGACCAGCGACCGATCTGGCGGGCGAAATAATTGCCGGGCTTGCCGTAATCGCCAAGCCCAACCGCCTCATGGTTCACCGCATGTAACGCCGCGATGGTCGCGTTCATGGCGTTGAAATACTCCTGGCGCCGGGCGCGAGGAATTTCAGGCAAAGTGGCGTCCCAGAATATCCGCCCCTCGACCATTTCCATGACGTAGAACCAGGTCCCAATGACCGAATCGTCGGTACACTGGCCATAGACTCGGGCGACCGGAAAGCCGGTCCTCTCCAGCGCGCACATGACCCGAACTTCGCGTTCGACAGCATGGGCACCCTTGAGCAATTGCCCTGGCGGCTTGCGGCGCAGAACATAGGCCCGCGACGGCGTGATGAGCTTGTAGGTCGGGTTGGACTGCCCGCCCCTGAACTGCTCGACCCGCAAAGGGCCGCGGAAGCCCTCCACATACTCTGCCATCCATCGGGCGAGCGCGGCTTCATCGAAACGGTGCGCCGCGAGCACCGCGCCCGTGCCGCTGTTTTCGGATGCGCCCGCCGCGCTCACGATAAGCCCTGCTGGCGCTTGAAGTCCCGCTTGAGCTTCTTGGCCAGGGACCATTTGTGAACTTCCGTCGGCCCGTCATAAATGCGGAAAGAGCGGATTTCGCGGAACACCTGCTCGACGATGGTATCGCCGGAAACGCCCGTGCCGCCCATGACCTGCACGCAGCGATCGGCCACGCGGAACAGGGCTTCGGACACGGCCACCTTGGTCATCGAACTCTCTGCCGTGCCCAGCGATCCGGAATCCAGGATGTCGGCGCACCAGTCGATCATCAATTCGGCCTGCTTCAGATCGATCAGGTTTTCGGCCAGCATGAAACCGACGCCTTCGTGGTCGATCAGCATTTTGCCGAAGGCCTCGCGCTGGCAGGCATAAGCGGTGGCGATCTCTTGCGCGCGGGTGGCGGCACCGTGCCAGCGCATGCAATGCGAAAGACGCGCGGGGCTGAGCCGCACCTGCGCATATTTGAAGCCTTCGCCGCTTTCGCCCAGCATCTGATCGGGTGGCACGCGCAGATTGTCGAT
>JAKALI010000619.1 GCA_021813195.1 Pseudomonadota bacterium | reverse complement strand
CACACGGTCCGGAATACCGGATACTCCCTGCATGCGCCGTCATAGCCTCCTGCGCAGCACCCCGTTCCGTCTCGCGCTTGCCTTCGCGGTATTTTTCATTTGTGCGTTCCTGCTCGCCGGTCTTGTGACGATCAATCTCATCAAGCGCGAACTCGATACGCGTTACGACACCCGCACCCGGGAGTTGTTCCATGTGATCTCACAGGCCTATTCGGATAGCGATATCCAGGACGTCATCGATTCAACCCGCGTGCATATCGCAGCGACGTCCCACAAGCGCGACATCTTCTTGCTCCAGGCGGCCGACGGAAAAGTGCTTGCGGCGAACATTCCGTTGGTTTCAATCCCGGACGGCTGGTCGAAGCGTCCCGGCGCCGACTTCGGCGTGTCCGGCAACTACACCTACCGGATATTCGCCGGGCGCGTCGGACCCAACCGTCTTGTTGTTGGCACCGATAACGAAGAAACCGACGAACTCCGGGAAATCGTCTTCATCAGCTTCGGCTGGGCTTCGATTGTGGTGATCGCGCTTGCCATCGGAGGCGGTGCGCTGATTGCCTCCCGGGCCCAGCGCCGCCTCGATGCGGTGAGGGATACGATGGCGCGCGTGTCGCACGGTGAACTTACCGCCCGCATACCGCTTCTCGGCAAGGGGGATGACATCGACTTCTTGTCACGGGATATCAACGTCGCGCTGGAGCGCCTGTCGGCTGCGGTCGAAAGCATGCGCCAGGTCAGCAGCGACATCGCCCATGACCTGAAGACGCCGCTGAACCATCTCAAGATTACGCTTGAAGAGGCAAAGCTCACCGAGGCGGCTGGCGGGCCGGTCGACGGCATGCTCGAATCCGCGCTGGCCGAGACCGATCAGATCAACCAAACCTTCGAGGCGTTGCTTCGCATAGCGCAGATCGAGGCGGGAACGCGCAAATCCCGCTTTGCGGAAGTAAATTTGACCGAAATTTATGCCTCGCTCGCCGAAGTCTATCGCGACGTCGCGGAAGACGCCGGTTGCGCGTTAGTATGCGATTTCGATCCGCGCGCCGAGCATGTGATATCGGGCGACAAGGAACTTCTGACCCAGATGTATGCCAATCTGATTGAGAATGCGATCCGACATTGCCCAAATAGCGCGGTTATTCGCCTGGCGATCGAGGCCAAGGATGGTTCGATTGTCACGAGCGTTAAAGACAACGGGCCCGGCATTCCGGAAGATGAACGCGAAAAGGTGTTCCAGCGGCTCTATCGCCTCGAAAAGAGCCGGACCTCACCCGGAACAGGGCTTGGCCTCAGTCTCGTCAAGGCCATCGCCGATCTTCATGCCGCCGAAATTCATCTGGAAGACGCCCATCCCGGATTGCGCGTCGTGATTACTTTCGAACGTCAGCCCGCGACCGAAAACATAAAGGGATGAGTCGAGACCAACAGGCCTTCCTTACAAATTTGTATATTAACACTTCTCATAGAGGCCGTTCTTACAATTGTGTAAACCCCACGACATGCGGGCGTAAGTTTTTCATGGCTATGTAGGGTAGGAAGAGGCGCGCAGCGACGCGCGCGCTTCAATGATTTGGCTTTGCTCACGAGAGGTCCCATGAAGCACGCGCCCGCCGACTACCTCACCAAGGTGCCCGAGGTCACCCTCATTTTCTGGATCATCAAGATATTGGCGACGACGCTAGGCGAAACCGGCGGCGATACGGTCACGATGACCTGGCTGCACGCCAATCAAGACGCGCACAATGGCGGCTATCTGATTGGCACGGGCATCTTTCTGACGCTGCTGGCTGTGCTGGTCGTTTGGCAAACCCTCGCGCCGAGATTCCATCCCTTCCTCTATTGGGCAACCATCGTCGCCTCCACGACCGCCGGTACCGCAATGGCCGATTTCGCCGACCGCTCGCTCGGCATCGGCTACACTGGCGGCTCGACCCTGCTGTTCCTGTGCCTGATGGCAACGCTCGCACTGTGGTACTGGTCGCAGGGCTCGATTTCGGTGCAAACGGTCAACACGCCCAAGGTGGAAGCCTTCTATTGGGCTGCCATTACGTTCTCGCAGACCTTGGGCACCGCGCTCGGCGACTGGGCGGCCGACACTGGCGGGCTCGGCTATGGCGACGGCGCCCTCGTGTTCGCCGCCGGGCTCGTCCTGCTGGCGGCCCTTTATTTCTGGACGGACATTTCGCGGGTCTTCTTGTTCTGGGCAGCCTTTATCCTGACGCGCCCGCTCGGTGCCACGGTTGGCGACCTGCTGGACAAGCCCATAAATCACGGTGGCCTTGATCTCAGCCGGCCGCTTGCCTCCGCGGTTATCGCAACCTTCATTGTCTGCTGCGTGCTGTTGCTCCCGCAGAGAGCGGGGCGGCATCCGGAAGCTTTGGGGGTTCGGGTAAAAGACTAGCCGCTCAAGATCGCGGAGACGAAGAAGCTAATGACCGATATTTGCCCCATTGCTGACCGTCATGCACATGCCGAGACCATCAATGCGACCACGGCGCTCTCCGAGGCAGCACAAGGAAAGGTTGCAAGTCCAACCAATCCATTGCATGCTCGGCACCTAGTTTAGCCCGCTCCGGAAAATGTAATGACCAAGAAGCAACCCAATCTAGTCGACAAGTATGTGGGCCAACGGGCGCGTATGCGCCGCCTGATGCTCGACATGAGCCAACAGGAGTTGGCGCAAGCCCTCGGTCTGACATTCCAGCAGGTGCAGAAGTATGAGAAGGGCGTCAACCGTATGGGTTCGAGCCGGTTGCAAGAGGTCGCCGATATCCTGCAAGTACCGGTATCATTCTTTTTTGAGGGGGCGCCCGGGCAGCCAAGGATCGGCGGCAATGCGCCATCGTCCGCCTATGTCTCGGAATTCCTCGGCACAGCAGGTGGCCTTACCCTCGCGCGCGCCTTCATGAATATCAAGAACGCGAAGCTCCGACGCAGCATTGTGAATTTCGTCGAGGAGATCGTAGGAGAGTGATAGTTTGGGACGGCTGCTATGAGCCAAGCTGATCTAAGAGTTGCGTACGCTATTCAAAAAGTAAACGACGGCTGGTTTATGGAGACGCCTGACAAATCTCATCTCGGCCCATACCTTCCTGACGTCGTCCTTCAAGCAGCGGTGACGCATGCGTTGCTGGCGCGTAGGCGCGGCGTGGATGCACACATCTTTATGCGCGACAAATACGGCGGCAGGCGCAGCTGCGTTGAGGGCACGAAGCTCTGCAGATTATGAAGCTCAATGAGACGCCTGCGAAGGTGGCAGCGCTTGGCACGCAGCACCAGCAAAGACCCGGCGTAGATAGCGCCATTCGTGCCATGTCAGGGCAATAACCACGACATCCAACGCTGTTATCAATATCAGCCACACTGAGTGCGTAAAGGTGAAGCGGTACAGCTGGTAGGCGATGAAAAGTCCGAACACGATCATGGCGGTCGGGTAGTACCAAAGCCGCTTCCGCAACAGTCCGATAATGAGCCAGAGCTTGATGACGCCATGGGCGAGCAGATAAATGGCCGCGAAATCCTGCGCCCCGATGGAAAGGTTCTGAACCGA
>JAKALI010000618.1 GCA_021813195.1 Pseudomonadota bacterium | reverse complement strand
CGTGTCATCGTCGATGGCTATCTCCAATACATCTGGCCCGTCTCCACCGGCCGTCGTGGATATGGGACGCCGAGTGGTCGCTTTCGCCCGCACCGCCTGGAGCCGCGCTGGTATTCGCGAAAGTATCACATGGCGCCGATGCACAATGCCGTCTTCTTTCACGGCGGATATGCGATTCACGGCACGAGCCATATCAAAGAGTTGGGACGGCCTGCCTCGCATGGGTGCGTGCGGCTTCATCCCGCCCACGCGCGCGATTTGTTCGATCTCGTGCGTTCGCATGGCCTGCGCCGGACTCGAATCTCGATACATTGAACCCCAGGATCAGAGCACCTCGCCTGTTGTATGCGTATCAAATCAGGAGTTGAGACATGATGCGGGCAGCCCTTTGTGCAGGGCTTTTAGCGAGTTTTGCACTTGCAGCAGGGTGGAGTGTCGCGGCCGAGCCAGTGTCCCGCGTTGATGCAACAGATGCAGCGCGTGCAGGGCAGTTGGTCGTTACGGCCGCGGCGGAGGAGGCAAGTCCGGCGGAGCCGACGGCTCAAGGACCCGTTGTCACCAGCAACATGCTCCCAGTTGAGATCGAGCCTGCTCAGGCGCCCCAATTGGAACCCGAAAAGCCGATCGAGGACGCCAAGCCCGCCGCGTCGCTACCTCCCACGCTCGACATCGATATCAACCTCACATCCCAGCGCATGACCGTCACCGAAAATGGGATGAAGAAATTCACCTGGCCCGTCTCGTCGGGCGCTTATGGCTACGCAACGCCAACGGGAACCTTCAAGCCGGTGTGGATGGCCAAGATGTGGTATTCGCGTCAGTACGATATGGCGCCCATGCCGCATTCGATCTTCTTTCACGGTGGCGTAGCAATCCACGCCACGTACTCGACGAGCCTGTTGGGTCGTCCCGCCTCGCACGGCTGCGTACGATTGGCGCCGAAGAATGCCGCTACGCTCTATAGTCTCGTCTCCAACCACGGCAAGGAGCGCACGCGCATTGTGGTCCACGGAAAGCCGAACTACGCGGCGCCGAAGATCGCCAAGGCGGCACCGCCTCGCAACTCCACCGCGCTGCCCCGCTCGCGCACGCGCACCGTCTATAGTGCCTATGGCTATGGCCCTTACGGCTACTCGCCTTATACCCCTGCGGCTCCTCGGTACGTTTACCCCGGAGATCAGCGCTATTATTACGTTCCAGCCGACAGGCTGCGTGCGCAGCAGATGCGAAAGCGCCCGGTCAATCCGCGTCCTTCGACTTATTCCGGCTATGGCTACTGAGCCCGCGCTGACACCGCGCGTTACGTCTGGTGGGCCGGGTCGTCAGAAGGGATTCCACGTCGGCCTGTCCGTAAAGCGCAAATAACCGATATTCGCCCCCAATCGCAGCCCGAGGCCAGAGCGTATGGGCGCCATGACGACATCGCCGCGCTTCAATAGCGTCATGCCGACTCCGCCGACGAAATAAGCCGACCCATCAATGCCCGAGTAGCTGCGATAGAGCTGGCGCGGCTCAGTGAGTTTGTAGATGAGAATGAGCGTGCGCCCGCCTTCTGCGCCGACATCGTAGCCCAGTGTCGGGCCGTGCCAATAGACTTTGGCCTTACCACCACTGCGCAGATACAGCGTGCCGCTACCATAGCGCAGGCCTGCCAGGAATGCTCCGCCGCCCTCCGTTCCCAGAATGTATGCAGTGGGCCGACCGACGCTCGCGAAGGCGTGTTCGATCACGCTGGCAAGCGACGTCGAGATGGTGCCAAAGAAGCCACGCGTGGCTTCGCGAATTTCGTCGATCGTGTAACCATCGTCATGGGGCGCACCGGACACAGCCGGCGCAGGGCCATAGGGTTCGCCGATCACGGGAGCGGGCTCATCTAGCGCCGCCATATCCCACGCGTCGGATGGCAAGCGCGCCGTCGTCGTATCCCAAGAAGTGTCAGCACGTGGCGCGGACTTGGCCTTGTCGGCAACGGCCTCGGCGGCGGCTTTCGTGGTCGCCGCCTTGTCCGCGGGAAGATTGGCTCCCGCTCCCGACGGATCCGGCTGCGGTGGGGCAGCCCCGTTCGCTTCAGGTTTCGCTGCGGCCACAACATCGGTTTGCGCGACCGTGGTGCCCGCCGTCCCGAGTTCCTGATCGATCTTCGCGTTGAGATTGGCAGATTTCGCCTTCATGACGGCGAGCAACTCGGCGCTCGCGGCCTCCAGTTCGGCGAGCTTACCGCAATCGAAGGTGCCATCGGCCTCGGGCCGACCGAGGCGATCTACCCGGTCGAGCAGTTCGTTGGCCTGAGTATCCAGCTGGTTCAGCCGCGGATCGTCGAGATAGGCCGCGAGCTTGGCGTCGCGTTCGGCCTCGCTCCAACCCTTTCTCGCGCTGAGCGCCTCAAGCCGACGGTTCAAATCGGGCTGAGCCTCGGCGTTATAGCGCCTGAGGGCTTCACCGGCTTTATCGACGGCTTCAGCGAACGTGTCGGCCGTACATTCGCGTGCAGCCGCACGCGTCGCCAGCAGCGCAGCCGCTGCCAGCAGAAGCACTGCGAGCACACGCGCCGCTCCTTGCCTCATGTCTCAACACCCAGTTGCCCGCACAATTCAACAGGCGGCTGACAAAAACGGCAACAGCGTGGCAGACGCAGACCCGCGCAGCACCGCCGTCGAGTTCGTCACGGCTCGTTGGGCACGGTGCGCACGATGCTCGATGTCGGGCGGTCGGCCCCAGGCCCGGGCAGACCCTTCACATCCTTCTCGATCAGGGCATCGTACTCGGCGATCGACGCGGCTGGCGCTGCGGACCGCAGATGCACGATTTTGTAGCCACCAGCTTGCAGGGCGTCGAGTAGGGCCGGCATCGCTTTGGCTGTCACGGGCTGAATGTCGTGCAGCAACAGGATGCCTTTTCCCTTGCGATCGAGCTTGGCCATGATGTCGTTCACGAGTTTGCCGGGATCGCGATATTTGAAGTCGAAGCTGTCAACGTCCATTGAGAAGACGGCAATGTTGCGCCCAGCTAGGTGCGCCAATGTCTCCGGTGAGTCTTGGAGGAAGGGATAACGGAAAAAGGGCGCAATGGGTTGGCCCGCTGCGCGCTTGACGGCGCTGAGACCGCGCTCGATTTCGTCAATGCCGTCCTGTGGCGTCTTTTTTTTGCGGATGTTGGCGTGGGTGAAGGTGTGCGTGCCGATCGTATGGCCGCGATTGGCGACATCCCGCAGGATCTCCGGCAACCCCAGCGCCATCTTGCCGATGGAGAAGAACGTCGCCTTGGCGCAGTGCTCGGCCAGGGCGTCGAGAATGGCGGTTGTCGTGTTGACTTGGGGGCCGTCGTCGAACGTGAGGACGACCTCTTTGCTTTCCAGGAAATCGTGCGCTTTGTACTGCTCAAACCCAAATCCGGGTCCGCCTTTGGTGTCGATCTCCACGGTTCGCGCGACGCCGAGAGCGTTGGGTTTGCCCGGACATGCGCGCGCCTGCGATGCAGGCGGGGCCTTCGCGCTCGGTTCCTGAGTGGCTTTTTCCGCGAGAGCCGGCAAGGTTAGGCCCCCAAGTGCACAGCA
>JAKALI010000617.1 GCA_021813195.1 Pseudomonadota bacterium | reverse complement strand
CGGAGGCCTCAAATCTTTCTTCTCGATGAACTTCTGTGCAGAGCGTTGAACAGCCCTGCGAGGGGGGGCGACTATCGAAGACGTGTCTATCTGATTTTGCCGGCACGAACGTCGGATCGGCTCGGACCGAGGAGAAATTCTCAAATGACCTCGACTCCAGGACATACGGACGCATCTAATACGAAGCTCGACTCTGGTGAGATTAGTGAAATCAAATATGCAATCGTCCCGGAATTCGTCGAAAGTCCAATGTCTACACAAGAGCTTACGATATGGACTCCAGCGCGGCTTGCCGCCGCGCTGATACTGGTCATGTGACGGAGCGTGGCAATCCTGAACAGTTCGACAAAGTGGGCGCGACCGTGAGCGCGCGCTGCTTGTTTTCGGGCTCTCCTTTCAATGTGCGTCAGCACCGCTCAGCCGTGGTCGCTTCGATGGTCGCTGGTGACGCGTCGAGCGCCGCAAAAATCGTCTTCACCGGGACGTTTGCTCGCCTATAGGTTTATCGTCAGCCCAGTTTCGATCGCAGCCTGGAAGCCCTTGTCTGGCCTCGGTTGATCGTCCTGAAGACGTCCGGCGACCTCGATGGCGCCCCAAGACAATGGAATTCGGACGCGCGCCTCACCAATGTTAATCGTTACCGGAGTGGCCGTGACGATATTTGTTCCCGGCGATTGAAGCGAGCCAATTGCGGCGTGGTGATAGGTCAGCGTGTAGGTAATGTCGTGCGGACCAATCCAGCTTGCCTGAAGTGATGCCAGCCGTGAATCCGAATCCAGACTCGAGCCCAATGTTCGATCGCGATACTGCCAGCCCTCGATGTATTTGTAGTCGGTATAGGTGATACCGTAGACATCCTTGCCGAAGCTGAAGAAATTGAGCGTCGAAATCGTATCAGCATATTCCGCCGTCACTCGAATCGAGGTGCTCCGCACGGGGATCCAGACGCTTGCACCGAAGAGATGGCTCGAAAAAGAATGCACGAATGGTCCCGTATCCCGGTCCATCACCTGCAGATAAAAGGAGTATGACAGATCGCGCAGGCGCCCAGTATAGCGAACATCAAAATTTGTCTCGTCTTTCGATTTGCTGGGGTGCTTGTTGTCATTATAGACGTTGAAGAATTCGGCGACGGGTTTGCAGGGGTGCCCCGTCCCGCAAAGTTCTTCCGTGCGGGCGAGGGCAAGTTCCAGGCCAGGTAGCGGATTGAAAGCTACCCGTAATCCATTGAAGAGTGTGTTTCGTGCAATACGCGGTCCGTCGAGGACGCCTATAAAAAATTCGGCCTGCCAAGGACCAAGCCAGGAAAACCAAGGGCTACGGAATGGCGTCGTATCGATCCGGCTGATGCCGATTTGCGGAAAGGGCCTTGCATTGTTGGAAAGTGAGAGCGCGGAAATCCATCCCGGCCCCCACCAGTGTGTCAGGTAGCCGGCGTAGATAGCAGCGTTGCCAACGCGCTGTGCGATATAGCTGCCGTCCAGCAACAATATCTGGTTGTCGCGATGCCCGGTCCGGCGACGGCCGGGAACCGCGTTCACGGCATTGGAATTCCAAAGGTAATTGCGACTGGTGGTCTGAGCACCGACGGCAAGATGTACCACCGTGGATTCCCATTGGTACTCCACGTTCACCTGGCTTTGCACGTCTTGCAAGCCCATGGCATCGACCCCCCTCACGACCGCAGGAGCGTTCGTAGCGTCAACGGTAAACGATGTCCGCAGTTCATGAGTTTGGGTTGCCGCCATGCCCTGTCTGCGAACACGCTCCGCGGCAGCCACGACATAGGTTGGCTGACCTCTCAAGGCACCTGGCTGATCCAGGCGATAGAGAATACCACCCCATGGTAGCGGCCACTGCGTTGTAATGTTATCAATGACGCCAGCTGCGGCCAGCACTTCGATATCGGAGCGGAGCTGCGCTTGACCGACCTGGACCCAGGGCGATGCGTAAGCTGAAGTAACTCCCATTATGAACGCAACGCCGGTACTCAGGAAGCATCTGTAAACGAACGGTTTTTTCATCCTATCGGCAATCCCATGGTGCCTGAAGAACGTCAATGGGCACGGTCATCATCATCGGATTGGCCTCTTCAAACGTCAAAGCGGACATGAAGAAACGCTGCGTCCATGTTGATGTGGCCCAATCCGTTATAGAAAGTTCCTGTCTCTCGACGGTAATTCCGCTGCTCCCAGCCAGCGGTCACTCGCCAGTTCGCGTTCAACTTGTAGCCAATGGAACCGGCGTAGCCTAACGTCGAAATTGCCGTGCCGGCTGCGTGCGCTGTGCCTTCGCTGTATTCCGCGCCGACAGACCAGCGCCCATCGCTTAATACCGTACTGAAATGACTTGCGCGTGTCGTCCCGCTTGCGAATACAGAATTGATGTTGAATGCACAGGCATTGGTTTCGTGAAACGCGCCTCCAACGGCCACCTTCAGCGAATCGCTTATCGCGAAATCGATCTCTGCCCCTGCGGCCCAATCCGTCAATCCAGCATGCAACGCCGTTTTGGCTGCGTTATGGGCCACTGCGAGACCACCAAATGCGCCATACGAAAACGCACCGTAATATCCGACGTAACTTCCCACGATTTCCCAGATATCGTCTTGGCGGTTGGCCACAAGTGGCCCGCTGACGGCGAACGGTACGACGCCCTTGCCCTCCGACGGTGTAAATGACGTTGCTAACTCAAAGCCAAGCAGTCGTGGCGAATAATATGAAATTTTCGCGTAATTCAGCGACGATTGAAGGGCCGTTTCCACGGGAAAGAAATGGACGAATGCGGTCTTCGTCGCCGGATTGCGGAAAAATGTGACACTGCTGTCGTCCAGAGAGACGTCCTCATCAACAACCGGCCCGGTGACGGCCAGTTGGTAGCCCACGCCGTCCGTATCGCCAATCTCTATCCGTCCGAGGTTTGTTGCAATATCAGCGTAAAGCTTCTCAACGAACTTATTGCCGTAGATGTCTCCCGACAGCTGGTCGTGATAGAGGTTGAACGTGCCTTTCAACGCTATGTTGATGCCGTTGTCATAGAGCCGGTCAATTTTCGCTGTGAGTGACGTGGCGCCTGTCACTCTGGTAGCCCCAGATCCTGCGTCGGCCGGCTGATCGGCGGTATAAACCGAGCCGTTTGCGTGCGCGCCTAAGTGGAGCATGTACTGGCCAATAGGGTATTCTAGTGGGTGGATATCAAGAGCACTCAGGTCTGACGCCGTTGCCGCGGCCCCCGACGAGATGGCAAAAACGAACGCGAGACTTCCCTGGAGCAGTCGCCACTTTGACATATCAATCTGTACTCTTCGGAAAACGGCACTGAATCGTGTAGGTCACCCAACCGTCGGGTTCGCTGCCTTCCCAGGTTCGAGACTTGAGTTGCGTGAATGCATTACGATAAATGATATCATATCCTTTTTGGCAAAGATTATGTGTCGAAAAGTAGCGATCGAGAAACTGCAGGCGCAACCGCTCGCCCCCCCTGCTCTGTGCGGGATCGACTGTCGTACTCGCCGCCACGTAGCGATATCGTCCGGAACCCAATGCAGTGAGTTCGG
>JAKALI010000616.1 GCA_021813195.1 Pseudomonadota bacterium | reverse complement strand
CGCGCTCGCAGCCGCTCCTGCCATTCCTAGACTGGCCGCATTCGTAGCGGAGCCCATCACCGCATTGGCACCAGCCTGCGTCAGGTTCTGTGCGATCTGCGCTTGATTCGATGCCGCATTCGCGCCGCCGATGCCCCGAATCTCAGCCGGCGCGGTTTTCGGAATTCTTTACGTGATCCTGGGCGCCACACTCGGAGCGCGCGTCTTGCTTGCGCAAACGCGTCAGCTCGCCTTGCCCGACGGCCGCGGCCAGCGCTACCTCACCGACCTTGCGCATTCCGACGCATGGCCACGTTTTCTGAAATGTCTCGAGGCAGAGCCGGTCGATGTCGATCGCATTTTGGTGCCGGCGGCTCTCGCCACGTTCCAGGCCATCACAGATCATCTCGCCGAGCCCGCAATGATATGACAGCACTGAAACTGCCAACCGACTCCGATCTCACGCGTTGTGACATGGAACCCATTCATGTGCCGGGTGCCATTCAGCGCCATGGTGCTCTCATTGCGTGCCGGGCTCTCGATCCCCACATCACACACGCATCGTCCAACACCGACGAGATGCTGGGCATCCCAGCTCCGGAGCTGATCGGCGCCTCTCTTAAGACTGTCCTCGGCTCACCTCTGGCAACAAGTCTCACTGCCGCCCTGCGCGACTCCAAGGCGCCGCCATCTGTTCCCATCCGTTTGTTTGGCGTGCGCATCAAAAGCCACAAAGACGCCTACAATGTTACCGCGCACACATTCGATGATCGCACCATCATCGAAATCGAGCGCACATGCGAGGCCTCGCCCGTGCCACCCTTGGAGTTGGTTCGCACGATGCTCGCCCGGCTGCAGCAATCCCGCTCGCTCCATGATTTGTGTCAATCGACTGCGGAACAACTGCGCGACCTCATCGGCTACGATCGGGTGATGATCTACCGCTTTCTGCAGGACGGCTCCGGGCAAGTGATCGCAGAAGCGCGCGCAGCCGACCAAGAGTCGCTGCTCAATTTGCGCTATCCGGCGACCGACATACCCCAACAGGCGCGCGAACTCTACAAACGCAATTGGGTGCGCCTCATCGCGGACGTCGCAAGCACGCCCGCTGCAGTGTTAGCAGGCAATGAGGCGCAAGATCGCCCGCTCGACATGAGTTACGCCGGGCTGCGCAGCGTGTCGCCCATCCATATCGAATACTTGAAGAACATGGGTGTAGGCGCCTCGATGTCGATTTCGATTATCGTTGGCGGCGAATTGTGGGGTCTCATTGCCTGCCATCACCGCACGGCGCGCACCGTACCGGCGCACCTGCGCGCGGCAGCCGAACTCGTCGGACAGGTCTTCTCGCTCCAAATTCAGACCGTCGAAGGCATCGAAGCGTATGTGACCATGCGGGCGGCACGCGCGCTGCTCGATCGCATAGTCTCTGAATTCCCGCTCCAGGGCGATCTCGTTGACAATCTTGCCGCACGGCTCGATCAACTGGCCTCATTTGTGCCGTGCGACGGCGCCGGGCTTTGGCTCGATGGAGCATGGCGTTGCACCGGGATTGCGCCGAACGCCTCAGAAGCCGCGCTGCTCGCCCGCTTCATCCACATGCAGCATGATCGCGGCGTACATGCCACCCACCAGATCGCAAGCGAGTTTGCTCCTGCCAGCACATGGAGCTGCGGCATCAAAGGAGTCCTCGCTGTACCGCTGTCGCATACAGACGACGACTGGCTCTTTTACTTCCGCCGCGAGGCGGCTCAGGCCATCGACTGGGGTGGCGATCCCCGCAAGCCAGTCGTCGACGACGACGCCAGCGGACGCTTGAGCCCCCGCAAGAGTTTCGCAGCCTGGCGCGAAGAGGTGCGCGGGCAATCCTTACCCTGGACGTCGCGTGAACGTCTCATCGGTGACACGCTGCGCATTTATCTGCTCGATATCATCGTGCGCTTCAGCGAAGTGATCATGGAAGAACGCCGTCAGGCCGAACAGCGCCAGCGGCTCATGACGAGCGAACTCAATCACCAGGTGAAGACAACTCTCGAACTCATCCAGTCGCTTCTGCTGCCGGGATATGAGGAGGATTCCCGCGTACAGGCCTTCGTTCGAACCCTCGAAGGCCGCATCGGTGCAATCGCGCTGGCACATGATTCAATCTCGGTTTCGACCGGATCGGATGTCCGCGGACTTATCGAACGTGCGCTTGCGCAGCGCGGCGGGACTCTCAGCAGCCAGATCGAACTGAACGGCCCTGATCTGCGGCTCGATGCCAAGGCCTACACGGTCCTGGCCCTGGTCGTGCACGAATTGGTCAGCAACACGTTCGCGCAAGGCGCCCTTTCGGAATCCGGTGGCCGATTGTCGATCGATTGGGATCTCGATGCGAGAGGGCAGTTGATCTTGTCATGGGAAGAACAGGGCGGACCACCGCGGCGCAGACCGCTCAAAGACGAACTGGGGCTGACGATCATCCGCCGCAACATCCCGCACGCCTTAGGTGGTGAGTCGGAGCTGCGACTCGATGCGGCCGGTCTCTCGGCGCGCTTTGTCGTTCCAGCGCGATTTGTACTTGCACGGCCGGCCATTTCGAGCGCCCGGCAATCGCACCTTCAATTTCCCCAAGCAGCCCAGCCTCTCGAGGGTTATTCCGTCCTGGTCCTCGACGATCACATGACATCCGCACTGGAGTTGCAGCGCATGTTACGCGAACGCGGGGCGGCTCATGTCAACATTGCTGGAACGGCAGGGCAGGCTCTCGATTTGTTGGAAAAGGATGCTCCCGACGTTGCCATTCTGGATATTGATTTGGGCGACGAAACCTCGCTTCCGGTCGCGGATCATCTGGCCCGCGGCGGAATCCCCTTCATCTTCGCCGGGCATGACATCGACATGCGTGCGATCACGCCGCAACATCGCGATGTTCCGGTCGCGGCGAAGCCCTATGCAGGAGACGAGGTTGCCGAACTCTTGAAGGAAGCCCTGCTACCCCACCTCATCCGCGCCGTGCTGACCCGGCTGACATAAGCGGAGATTGACGCCCTCGCGTGCCGCGCGCGTCGGCTTCACGCATTCACGATCATCTCAAAACCGCCGAAAATCATGCGGGAGCCGTCAAACGGCATGGCCCGCATTGTTGAAGGGGTGCGCGGGTCCTCGGCGATTTTCTTCATACCTGCATCGCGTGTCGTCTTATCGGGCCAGGTGATCCAGGAAAAAACAACACTCTCCCCCGGCTGTCTCATCACCGCGGTGTGCATCGAGTTGATTTTGCCTTCGGGCACATCATCACCCCAGCATTCGACGAGCGAAAGCGCCCCGTGCTCCTTGAACACGCTGGCCACCTCTTCAGCGTACTTTCGATACGTCTCCTTGTTGGCGGAGGGTACCGCGAGCAGAAATCCGTCGACGTACGTCATGGCGTCATCTCCTCTAAATTCGCCGCACTTTGTGTTCAGCCAGCACGATCCATCCAAAAGAGCTCGAAGATGTTTCCGTCTGGATCAGCAATTGCACGTGTGAACATGAAACCCAAATCCTCCGGCGGACGAGCGACGCTGCCACCATTAGCCAGTGCGGCATCCGACAT
>JAKALI010000615.1 GCA_021813195.1 Pseudomonadota bacterium | reverse complement strand
GGTCAGGGCTCTAATTCGAGCGATAATCTCACTCGCGCGCCGTGCGTCTTCGACGATGCTTTCGATCGAACTCGTGACCTTCTGCGGATTTGGCGGCTCACTGCGGATCCAGCGTGTGGCGGCATTCGCATTCGTGATGACCGCCGTCAGGGGTTGGTTCAGCTCGTGAGCGATTGAGGCGGAAAGCTCGCCAAGTGTTGTCAGGCGAGCCACGTGGGCAAGGTGCGCCTGCGCACGTTCAGCCGTCTGACGAGCGGTCTCGGTAGCGAGGGCGAGGTAGGCAGTTGCTGCGATCGCAGTCAGACTGATCGACGTATTGATGACGCCGAGACTGAACGTGCTCCCGGCGGTTGGGACATAGCTCACGATCGTAAGCACGGCGCTGAGAATGCTCAGTGCGGCACAAGCGACCGATACGAAGATGACACCTCGCTTCCGGTAAAATCGAAGGGACAGGAGAACGACCACTACCTGCAGGCTTGCGGCCGCGATCTCGTAGGGTGTGACCGTGTCGAAAATGAAGATGGCGATGGCGAGTGCTGCGGTGAAAATCGGCAGCACCGGCGAGAAGAGAGCCTGTGGCCGCGGATCCATGCGTGAGACGAAGTACGCCCATGGACGCGCAAGGCGGTACAAACGGGTCCGGTGTGCGGCCGTCAGCGTCTGGTCAGCGGCCTTGGTTTCGCCGTCGGGTCGCATCGTTGCCGTCACCGGATGTAAGTTCGCAGGACATTGACCAGCTCGTCCGCGGCATCCCGCTCGCTCTGGGACGGCGAACGGTTCGGGTCGATCATGTGCGTGCGGATGTGACCGTTGATAACTTCGGCCATGATCCCGTTGATGGCTCCGCGGGTTGCGGTGACCAAGCGCATGACGCCGTCACAGGTTTCGTCGGCGATGAGAGCTCGCTCGAGTGCGTCGACCTGGCCGCGCAAGCGACGGACACGATTGAGGAGCCGCTGCTTCTCGGCGACGACGTGCGATCTGTCCACTTCGTATACCCAGGTATAGTTGCAATATACCCCCCAGGGTATATATTAAATTCGTGACGCTGTGAAGGCCAGCAACGATTCGTGCGCCTGGGTCCAGTCTGGTGGGCTGGATCTTCATTGGCCCAGCAAGGGATCGATATGGACCCACGACCTAGCGGTCAGGCCGGCTATTGCGAGAGCAGACCCTCGACGTCTGCACCTGTCTCTCGCTGGCCCGGCTATCGTCAGGGTGACGACACGTTTGTCGAGAGCGCGATCCACGTCGCGCTGTTTTGATGCGTGCCGCCTCCTGAGCCAGGCATCAGGAGGCAAAACATGACTCACCAACTTTTCAGCGCTCCCCGTCACGGCGTCGCTTCATCCACACCCTGCTCGGTTCTCGCGTTCCAGCGCCGGCGTTTTCGGCTTGCTGCCCGTTGGCAGCGGGTCGTGGACGGACATCTCGAGTGCAGGTGGCGCCAGCAACTGGCCTGAGCTTCGCCGTTCCCACCACGACACTCGAAAAACATCGAACGTCCATCGGAAGGCGATCCTCGTGCTGGTAGACCTGGAAAATCGACACGACAGGCACGCGCGTCCCGCGGTGCTCGACGAAGGATGCATGTGCATACGTCATCCCACGTGGTTGTGGCCTTACTCAAAAAGTGCGGCGCCTGGCGAACGCCGACCGACAAGCTTGGGCCGGCTCGTGGCGGCTATCGCTCCTTTCGCCGACCCCGAGCTGTGGTTGCGCGCCTGCGCGTTTGCCGCTCTCAGAGCACGCGACGGCTCCGTTGGGTCGGAGGTTGTCAGCTTGTCGACACTGGGCGAGCGCGGCCGCAATCACGGGCCGGGTCTCTCGCCGCGCCCGGTAAACGGAGGCAGCCATGACGATCCACCAGATCCAGCATCGGAGCGGCCTCTCAGCGTCCGGTTGCAGCTCTGGTGGCTCGGGAAAGTGGAGCTCTTTGTTCTCGAACACATGCCGAAAGGTCCGCGTGCGCGACACGCACTCTCATGGGTGGACCAGAGCCACGTGCGAATTCGCCAAAGGCTCGGTCGCAACGGCACTGGCGAGAAGCGCTGATGCGGCCTCCGCGCTCGATCGCGCGCCACTTGGAAGAACGGGCCTGCATGTTCGGTGCGATCTGGGTCGTGAGGATCGCGCGCATTCTTGTACGGGAAGGGCTTCTGAACCGGCGCGGCGCGTTCGCGGCGTGTCGCCTTTCATCGCGACTTTCGCGGAGGTCTTGGCGCATTTGGCGATCAGAACGAGCCCGCCGTCGAAGCGCGATGTGGGGGGAGCCCAATTGACCTTGCCCGGTGGGGCAGCGGCGAGGTCTTCTGAGGAGACGTGCGGTGCAAATGAGAAAGAAGCCTGAATTCTTCTTAGGCGAGAGAAGCGCATTCGGTAGTGCGTCGGAAATCGAGCATCGACGGGGCGTCGTGAGAACGCGCGGTCGCTCAAGCGACTCGTTTGGTGCTGCTGCTCGACTGAAGGTCTGCGGGCTCATGGCAGCGAGCGCCCATTGGCTCGCCCGTGCCGCCTTTCAACTCGCGCGCGAGCGCTTGATTTCGGTTGCGCAAGCCAAGGCAATCTTGCGTATGGCCGCTCAGGTGAATCGGCAAAGTATTCGCCTGCGGCGGCGGGAGCGTTCGAGAAGAGTTCGCTGGTGAGCAACGCTCGGCAATTTGCCTCTCTGAGAGAGTCCTTTGACCTGACTTGAGGTCATGACGAACTTGAAACGCTCTTAAGAAAGCGTCCGGCCACCGTGTGTTGCGCTGGTCAGTCGAAGAGGCGGCCAAGAAAACCACGTCCATGTCCGCCGCGACTGCCATGCCCGCCACGGGATCCGTGTCCGCCATGACTGCCGTGCTGGTCGGCATATCCGCCCTGATCGTAGTCACGTTCGGATTGACGGTTTGGCTCCCGACTTGAGTCACCCCACGGTCCAGACGCGCTCGAAACGCCTGATGACGGCGGAGGATTGGGCTGCGGCACAGGTTGAGCCTCGGCCGCGCTGCGCTCGATGATCTTGTCGAGTTCGCCCCGGTCCAGCCAAACGCCGCGGCATTTCGGACAATAGTCGATCTCGATATTTTGCCGCTCGCTCATCACCAGATCCACGCGGCAGACTGGGCAAAGCAGAGTCTTGCCTTCGGTCTCGTCCATATTCATCTCCTTTTGCCGTGGGCCAACCCGATGTCTGTCGACCTTAATTGCTCTAGCGACTAGAGGAGCAAGCCATAACGGACGCGACTTGGGGAGATGCTGAAATTGGCACCGCGGCCGACGCGCTTTGCATTGTCCGGCGCCAGATACCCGCGCGATGTTCGCGGCGGCATGGCGTCGCCGTCGCTGACTTAATTGCTGTTTGGTCCAACTGCCGACTAGAAGCCAAGAAAGATGATGCCAACGCCGAGGAATAGGATCAGGGCCCCGAGGATGCCGCTTTCGTAGCGCTCCAGAAATCCGAGCCGCAGGCGCTCCATTCCCGAGAGTGTCAGCCAGGTGAACACGACCATGCCAGCGATCGTCGCAAAGGCGAGCACTGCGCTCAACAGGACGAATCCCATCCAGCCATAAG
>JAKALI010000614.1 GCA_021813195.1 Pseudomonadota bacterium | reverse complement strand
GCGTCCTTGGGCCTTCCAGCTTCGGCGTGGGCGCAGCAAACTACTGATGCGGCGCCGTGTGGACCTTGGCAAATGATGCACAATTGGGGAATGGGTTGGGGGTCAGGGGCATGGGTCTAGGTCTTCTATTCATGATCGCGTGGCTCGCATTACTGGTCGCCGTCATTGTCTTGTTGGTCCGCTGGGTAAGCGGCAGGAGCCCGGGCATGAGTGGTACGACTCGGACACCACGCGAAATCCTCGATGAGCGGTTCGCAAAGGGTGAGATCGACCGCGAGGAATATGAGAACCGCCGCAAAGCACTGGGCAGCTGAACCTTCTGGGAGGCAGCATGGAAACGGCGATCCAACTCCACAATCAGAAACTTGCTTCCGTTTGGAATTCTGGCGGAGCCCGCTATGAGGACATCAGTCGCGGCATCGCTGACTCGATTGAGCACTGCGTTCTGCGGCTCAACCCACAGCCAGGTGAGCGCATTCTGGACTTGGCTACGGGAACCGGCTGGACATCGCGCATCGTCGCACGCCGTGGCGCCAAGGTCACTGGCGTCGATATCGGTGCCGACCTCGTTGCAGCCGCAGCGGATCGAGCGAAAGCCGAAGGGCTGGACGCCCACTATTGTGTGGGCGACGCGGAGAAACTGCCTTTCGAAGATGGCGACTTTGACGCTGTGATCTCGACGTGCGGCGTCATGTTCGCCAGCCGGCCGGAAGCCGCCGCTGCAGAGTTGGCCCGCGTCTGTCGCAAAGGTGGACGCATCGCGCTCACGACATGGCTGTCCGATAGCAACCTCTTCAAGATGTTTCTTGTGATGAAACCTTACATGCCGCCGCCACCTTCGCCAGCACCGCCATCTCCGTTCGAGTGGGGAAAGACCGACCGCATTCAAGAGCTCCTAGGCGCCAACTTCGATCTGAATTTCGAAAAAGGCATCTCGTACTACCGCGAACCAAGCGGCGAAGCCGCCTGGAACACGTTCTCAAATGGATACGGCCCGACAAAGTCGCTGGCAGCCAATCTGGACGAGACACGGCGTGCCGAGCTGAGGCGAGATTTTATCGCTTTCCACGATGGCTTTAAGACCGATCTAGGTATCTGCGTGCCACGCGAATACTGGGTCACTATCGGTGTCCGCCGCTGAGAGCGAACGGAAGCAAAGAGGGTTTTGAGCGACTAGACGTGCGGTCCCACTATCAAGACGTCACGAACCAAAGGCCAATGCGATGTTAGCTGGGTTGAAGAGAGCCCGGTGATCTCCTTTAAATTCATGCAATGGGAAGGCTTCCTCGACGAGCTTTCGTTTGCGCTGGCTCACTTCATAGCCCGCATGCCGTGTCGTCCGCGGGTCGATGGCCGACCCCTTCGTCTTCTGCGCCACATGCGGCGTCACGCACTTCTGTTTAGGTCTGCGACGAAGTCCGACGTATCGTAGCCCTTGTCTGCCGCCAGCGTCAGCGGGCGCTCGGACCCCGGATCGTACCGGTCGAATCGCCAATGCGGCCTGCCGCTCGGCCTTACCGGTCGCTTGCGTGGCATCTGCCTGAACAACGAGCCCGTGCCGGTTCTCGATCAGAGCGTGGCCCATGAAGTAAAGCTTAGCGGCTTGGCTCTTGCGTTTGCGGAACAGCTTGGCGTCGGGATCAGTCGTACTTTCATGAGTATCGTTGGCGCGCTTCTCGCCGTGGAAATCGCGCTCTCCGTCGCGGCCCGGAGATGGAGGTTCGGCGCTGCCGTCCGTGGCGCGAAAGCTCTTGAGCGAGGCCCACGCCTCGACCAGCCTGCCGCCGATCAAGAAGTGATCATCCGACATGAACCGCTTGACCTTAGGGTGGCGCAACACGGCTTCGAGGAACTTCGCGGCGACGTCGGCGTCGAGCAGCCGATCACGGTTCTTCGAAAACGTCGAGTGATCCCACACCGGGTCATCTACGCTGAGGCCAACGAACCAGCGGAAGAGCAGATTGTAGTCGATCTATTCGTAAGGGCGATCAGTTTGTCGTCACGAGGCTTGATCGCCTCGCACGTTCCGTCCTCGACCTTTCCCAGATCACGAACGAGATTCAGCGCAAGATTGTCGATCTCGTGGTCCTCGACCAAGTCATCGATACGCGGAGCCGCACAGTGGGCAAAAGTTGATCTGAGTTCGGCGACAAGTCCGATTCTGCGAATCCTATCCGGTGTTGCTCAATTATCGTCGACGCGCTCATTGCGCTCAATCGGAACAACAGGCGGAGGCGGCGGGTGCTTCTAGCCGTTTACCTGCTCGGCTGAATACCCAGTATGGCTGCTCCCGAAAGCCGCGCCGAATCGCTATAGCTGGGGCATGCCATACGACGCGCTCACCATCGACACCCAAACAGTCTACGCCAACGGCCGCCATCTTGATCGCGGCCTCGTAGCCCAGCTGGTTCAATTCAAGGACGGACTTGTCCAGATCGTCCTCACCGAAATCGTCGTGCGTGAATTGCATAAAATGCTGACGGAGCGCGCGAAAGCGCCGCTGGATGCGCTCGCCAAGGCCATCAAGGACGGCACTGCCAACGGTCAGGTCTCCGACGCCCAAAAGGCGTCGCTTCAAGCCACACTTGATGCTTTGGCTTCTGCGAAGGACCATGCCACACGGCAGCTCCAGGACTTCGTGACCGCCACCGGGGCTCACATCGTCCCCGCCGAGAAGACCACCATGAAGCAGGTGCTCTCAGCCTATTTCAGCAAGAGCCCGCCCTTCTCGACTCAAGGCAAGAAGGACGAGTTTCCCGACGCCATCTCCCTACTTGCTCTTGAGGCATGGGCCGCGGAAACCAACAAAAAAGTGCTTGCGGTGAGTGGCGACGGCGATTGGAAGGCCTTCGCTGCGCAATCGGCGCGTATCGATTGTATGGAAGACCTTGGAGCCGCCATGGTCCTCCTTGTCCAGGCTGCGGAATCTTCCGTTGCGGAGGCACGAAATGTGCTGGCGTGTATCGCGAGTGCCGACCCGCCCGAACTCAAAGAAACCCTTGATGCCGCACTCGCACGCGCAGTCGAGGACGAAACCCCATATGCCGAATTCGACAGTTCGATGCCGGGGGAAGACGAAGGCGTCACTCTCGCCATGCTCGGCTACACCGTCCATGGCATCGAGGATGGAACCACCGACGTTGAAATCGTCCGCATCTGTGCCGACGGCTTCGTCATGCGCGTTCCAGTGACTGTGACGGCGCGGGCGTTTGTTGATGTCCATTTCTCGATCCGGGACTCCATAGACAAGGACTACGTCCCAATGGGGGCCACCAGCCTCGAACGCGACATCGAATTCGAGGCGTTTGCCCTCATTGCCTGTACGCGACACGAAGCGCAAACAGACGCCGGCGCAACCCAAGTCGCGTACGAGATTGATAGCGCCGAATTGGTCGGCGTGCCGCAGTCGGTCGAACTGGGATACATCGACTACTCGCTCGCTGGCGAAGACGACGAGTTCGACCCCGACAAACTTCAGACCGGAGATTAGCGGCACCTAGCGGATAAGACATGTCGGAAATTTATTCGGCGATTGAAGAGATCGCAGACGTCAGCGCCAA
>JAKALI010000613.1 GCA_021813195.1 Pseudomonadota bacterium | reverse complement strand
CAAACAAATCCACTCCATCAACGTGGCGCCGTCAGAGATCTACTTCACTTATCGCGGCGAGAAACAGCGGCACACGCTTGACGAAGTGATGGAACTGCGAGAGGAAGCATGGTTTCGCAAAGGTGTTGCCCTTGCTCCCGAGTGCAACGTCAGCATCGTCGACGCGAGCATCAATCGGATGCGCGAGTTGCGCGCCAAGACGGGTCAGAGGCAGCAGATCATTGCGGCCGCTTGTTCGATCGACCACGCCCGACAAATCCGCGCGCTCTATGAACAGCGCGGTCTGAAAACGCGTGAGATCTACAGTGAAATGGACCCGGATAAGCAGGAACGGGTGCTGCACGAGTTGGAAAACATGCAGATTGACTGCATCGTCCAGGTGCAGATGTTAGGCGAGGGATTTGATCATCCGCCATTGGCGGTCGCCGCGGTATTTCGGCCGTTCAGAAGTCTGTCGCCGTACGTTCAATTTGTGGGCCGCATTATGCGCGTCATGATCCAAGACGACTCTGCCAACCCAGCGAACCACGGGTACGTGATTTCTCACGTGGGCTTGAACAACGATGCCAACTGGCGAGACTTTCGCGAATTCGACCTCGAAGATCAGCAAGTCTTCCGCGAGTGGCTTGAATCGCAAACTGAACAGGAAGTTATTGAATCCGAAGGTGCCGGCGGCGGCCAGCCGCGCCGCTTTGACAACGAGATGTTCGTGAACGGCGAGATCATCAGTGAGTTCGTTCGGCAGTCGTTTCTCGATCCAAATGATGATCGAATTATTGACAAGATCCTCGACGCAATTGTTCCTGGTGTCGGAGTTCCGTTTCGCTCCTTTATGTCCCGCGAGCAAGCCAAGCAAATGCTGAAGCAGGCGCAGCAGCAAATGCTGGGAGGGAGTCCGTCAAAGGTCCCGGTATCACCTCAGCGTCGGCGCCAAGCAGCTCGCAAGCGCGTCGCGGACCGCCCGCGATCAGTCGCTGCACGGGTGTTGAAGGACCTTGGCTTCGCCGTCACGGGCTATGACGTCAGCAAGCGAGTCAAGACCGTCTCCGGAACACAGAATCTCGCGGCCGCGACCAGGCTCATTCACCGTGAAATCAACAAGCGGCTTGGGATCAAGACTAATCAGCGGAACACCGCAACGTCAGCTCAAATGGAAGCTGTTAAGGATCAACTGGACGCCATCGGCGATACCGTACGCGATCTAATTAAGTCAGCAAAGGGCTAACCTCTTATGTCGAAGACTCGAGACGTGCTTGTTCATGTGTCAGTGGATGTCGCCGTCAAGAAGCGAAAGTGCCACCATTCATCGAAGCACCGTATTGGATCTGGGCAGCGGCATCTTCTGATCCGCAATGACGGCGGTCTGGGGTCGAAGAACTATTGCGTGGAGTGTGCTTCGGTGATACTGAAGGCCGCCAATGACCGCCTGGCGGCGATCATCAGCGAGTTGAACAATTAGTGACTGTGGAAATGTGGTTATTCTTGCGGCCTTTACCCTCTCGCGCTATCCATTTTGATTTCGTAACAGGGAATGTCGGTAGATTCGGGCGTCGCCTGGATGTTGGCGCGGTCATCATGGTGTGAAGTTAATGAATGAAGAAAGGCCCGAACGCACGCGCGTCCGGGCCTTATCGATCGCGCGCTCGGCGAACGCTCGGCCCTACAGCAGATCGAAGAACTGCTGATTCGTTAGGCCGGCTTGCCGGATGATACTCTTGACGATGTGTTTCGGGAGATCGAAGCGCTCGTGGTAGGGAACGGTGAGCCGACCGGGTTTGTCGGGGTGCTTGAGTTGAACGTGTGAACCGCTCGTCTCGTGAATGGCCCAGCCTGCTCGTTGCAGCGCTCGAACAACCTCCCTCGGCTTGAGATTCGCCAGTTTGGGAGGCATGGCGTCAGACGGTCACTTTCAGTTCCTCGCTGATCGGTTGGCCTGAGCCAAACGGATCCTCGGGAATTTCGTCGCCGTCCTTGAGCAGCCCCTTGAGATGACATGCGATGGCGTCACGCGCCATGACGCGAGCTTCCTCGATGGTGCGTCCAAAACTGACCAGGCCGGCGAGTGCGGGGACGATCACTTGGAACCCGCCCTCGGTCAAGGGCTCGTAAATAACGGTGTAGCCGTGTTCGCTCACAACACCCTCCTTGAAGTTGATGAAGGCAGAACGTTGCATGGAGGTGAGAAGAAAATGATGAGGGCTGGCAAGCGGAAATGCAACAAAATCCGCCCGTTCGCATCAAGAGTGTAGCAAGGCAGATTGGGGTCGTCAAACATCGGCCGGCCAATAATTCTCCAGCGATGGTTCACGCCGCATCGAGAATCGTTGAGGCAAGCGCGCTATCGTGCATCGACGACGTGCGACGCTCTGTGGTTGCCTTGACGACTTGGTCAAACGGCGGCCTCAAGGTAAAACCGACGACGCCCTCGGTGCTGACGACTAGCGTGGTGAACACCGCACGCAGCAACTCCACCTGCTTTGCATCCGACAATTGTCCGTACAGGTCCCACAGCGACGTGGCGAGTCCGAGCGTGTCATCAACCTTGGCGATCAAGGCCTCGCGCGTAATGTTGGTGCGGCCGAGCCGCGCCAACACCTCGACGCGTTGTTTCCTGATGGCGCCTCCCTGCGCCTTGTAGACATCCGGCGAGGTGTCGCCCGCTGTAAACGATTGAGTCAAGCGCATCTCCTGTTCCAGCAGGCGGTTCTCCTCGCCATCCAATCGGCTGCGCTCCCGGCCGGCCGTCGCTACGCGCTTGTCAATCAGCCGAGTCGCTGCTTTCCGGATGGCATCGGCTTTTTCCCGTGAGAGTCGCACCTGTCGGCAAATGCGCTCGAGGTCTTGGTGCGCGCGATTTGCATTGCAGAACTTGGCGCGGCACAGGTCTTTGCGGTATGCGTTTCTGCCGCAGCGGTAATAACCCCATTTGCCATCATGTCGCTCGGCGGTCATGTTGCCCCGGCATGTGGCACAGATGGCTAAACCTCTGAGGGGAAAACCGTTGACGCCGTTGCGGGCGCCCGGGTTGCGGTACTTGCGCTTGAGAACATCTTGAACCTTTTCAAAGAGATCCAGCGAGACCAGCGGTGGGTGCTGACCCTCGACGTCGAGTTCCTCCCAACGCAAACGACCGGAGTAGAACGGGTTCGTGAGTAGCATCCGCATGTGCGAGTGCGCCAGCGGTCCTCCCGACCCACTGACCAAGCCCTGCCGGGCGAGTCGCTCAGTGAGGGTTTTGACGGCATAGAAGCCGGTGGCGTACGCCTCAAAGGCGGAGCGCATGAGGGGGCCCTCTTTAGGATGAGGCTCAATGTGCGTGCCCTTGCCCTCGGGATTTCGTACCACGACGTACCCGCGAGGGGGCTGGTGGGGCCACCCGCCTTTCAAAACCTTCTGTCGCATGCCCTTTCGCACTTCGTCGGCGAGGTTGCCCGAGTAGAACTGGGCGATGGACGCCATGATGTTCTCGATAAGCTGCCCCGAGACGGACTCGTCCACATTTTCAACGACGGAAGCCAGTCGTGCACCCCCGCGTTTGAGTGCTGCGCGGATGGCCACGTGGTCCTCC
>JAKALI010000037.1 GCA_021813195.1 Pseudomonadota bacterium | reverse complement strand
TCATCCGGCTCGTCTGGCCGACGCGGCCAACGCAGTCGTTCTGGAACGGTGCAGCCCGCGAGGCCAGCCCCGGCGATGCGGGGCCAGTCCATGAGCAGGCTGGCCGTCGAGAAACCGAATTTCGCGAAAGACTTGCGGGTAATCTGGGGCACCAGCGCTCCAACGGCCCGCGCCGCGACGGGCCCCCGCATCCGCACGGTTGTGCTCATCCGGCAGGGTGCGATGCCACGCCAGGGTGCCAACGGTTTGGATGTGCTCGTTGCTCTCGGTTTCATAACGCTTCCCGCGCCTTCTCGCACGTTGGCAATCGCCACGGCCTTGCCTACCATTTCAACGGTGATTCGTCCCGCGAGCGAGAGGTCGCCCATGCCGGCCGTGGCACGCAAGCAACTGCCGCTAAGACCCGCCGGACCCGATACTACGGCGGCCCTTCTGGATTGGTACGACCGGGAGCGCCGTGATCTGCCTTGGCGCGCGAAAGGCCGCCGTCGTCCCGATCCTTACAAGGTCTGGCTTAGCGAAATCATGCTGCAGCAGACGACGGTGAAAGCTGTCGTCCCCTACTATCAGAAGTTTCTCAAGCGCTGGCCGACAGTCTGCGATCTCGCCGCCGCATCGCTCGACGACGTTCTCGCGGCATGGTCGGGGCTTGGCTATTACGCCCGGGCGCGCAGCCTCCATGCGTGCGCGCGCGCCGTCGTCGAGCAATACGCGGGCAAATTTCCGCAAACGGAACCAGAGCTTCTGAACCTACCCGGCATCGGCCCGTACACCGCCGCTGCCGTGGCGGCGATCGCGTTCGGCGAGGCGACCACTCCGGTCGATGGCAACGTCGAGCGCGTTGTCGCCCGCCTGTTCGCCGTCACGCGGCCGCTGCCAGCTTCGAAACGCGAGATCCGTCGCCTTGCGGCCACGCTGACGCCGCCGAAACGTGCTGGAGATTTTGCACAGGCGATGATGGATCTGGGGGCCGAGGTGTGCACGCCGAAGCGGCCGTCATGTCTCGTCTGTCCACTGCAACAAGACTGTCACGCCCATGCATCCGGGATCGCCAGCACGCTGCCGAAGAAACTTGCGCGCCAACCCCGCCCGGTTCGCTCGGGCGTCGCGTTTCTCGCTTTGCGCGAAGATGGTGCCGTCCTATTGCGGCGGCGTCCTCCGACGGGCCTGTTAGGCGGCATGCTCGAAGTGCCCTCGACAGAATGGTCCGATACGGCCGTGCCAATCGACATGGCCCTCGCGGGTGCGCCCATACGATCCGACTGGTGGACCGTGCCGGGCTGCATCACGCACACCTTCACGCATTTTACGTTGGAGCTCCAGGTGCTGCGCGCCATCGTGCCTGTGGATGCGGCTCTCACATTCTGGGCGGAGCCCGAGCGTTGCACGTGGGTGGCACGGCAAGATTTGGCGCGTGTCGCGCTCCCCTCGCTCATGCGCAAAGTCGTCGCGCACGCCTTGAAAGAACACTGACGCAAACGGGCAATTCCATGACAGGACGTCAGGACGTCGGCCGCTGGTTCATACGTTCAAGAGAGATGCGAATGAGATCTGCCGTACGATCGACGCCGAGCTTGTCTTTCAAGCGCGTGCAAGTGTTGGCAATCGTTTTGTAGGCCACGCCAAACGTATCCGCGATCTCATTCAAACTCTTGCCCTCCCCCAGCAGCCGCAGGATTTCCGTTTCGCGGTTGGTGAGCGCACTGAGCGGATCACCCTCGATTGGGTTCAGCGCCATGTCATTGGCCAGTCGCGACTCGACATAGCGTTTGCCGGCGATTGCGCACTTGATCGCCTGGCTCAGCTCGTCTGCGCTGGCACTTTTGCTCACGAAGCCGGTGGCTCCGGATTTCAGGGCCCGATGGGCATACACCGCATCTGCATGCATGCTGAACATCAACACGCGCGCACCTGGGTCGATGGATTGCAGCCTGCCCAGAAGCTCCAGGCCACTGCTCCCGGAAAGATTGATGTCAAGGATCACCAAATCGGGGCGATTGATCTCGAAAAGTCTCAGTCCTTGATCGGCATTCGCCGCCTCATCGACTTCGGTGCCGGGGATCTGGGAGGCGAGCCGCTTTACGCCCTCGCGCACGATGTCGTGGTCATCAATGATAAGAATTCTCGTCATGTCATCAGGTCCGTCCCAAGTCAGAATTTCATCTCCGAGGCAAGCCCCTGCCAGGGCTGATTAAGTTGCTTGTGAGGATGCACCCGCGCGTTCGGCGATTGGCAACCGCAGCCGTACCATCACGCCACGACCCTCCGGCCGGTTGGCAACTTCGATCGTCCCGCCCGCCAATTCTGCGCGCTCGCGCATCCCCGTCAGTCCCAGGCTGCCGGGGGCAGACGTGAGGGCCAACTGCTCGCCATCGTTGCTGATGATCGCTTCTACTACCCGTCCGTCGCGCGAACCCACCGCAATGTCGATGCGGGTGGGCTTGCCGTGTCGCAGCGCATTGTGAACGGCCTCACGTGCAATAGCGAAAATTGTCTGATCCGTCTTTTCGCCCCAGGTGTATTCCGGTGCGTCCACGACGACGATGACGCCGGGATGGCGGGCACGCGAGGACTGGGCGAGGCTCTCGAGCGCATTGGACAGCCCGAGATCGAGCAGGATCGAGGGGCGCAGTTGCCACAGAATGGAGCGGATACGATCCTTCACATCCCCCACACAGGCCTGGATCGCGCCCGCCCGCGCAGCGAGTTCGGCACGCCCGTCGCTCTCGCACGAATTGCGGATCGTTGTGGCATCGACATCGATCGAAAACAACAACGGCCCCACATGATCGTGAAGCTCGCGTGCCAGGTGCGCGCGCTCTTCCTCCTGCAAAGCTTCGATCTGTTTGTTGAGGCGGGCATTCTTCTCATCGATATGGGCCAACAACTCGGTCATACGATTGAACCCTTCGGAGAGGCGTGCGATCTCGGCAACTCCACTGGTCGGAATTTTCTCCCCGAAGCGACCGCTGCCAACCTTTTCGAACGCCGCGAGGAGGCGTCCCAACGGAGCCAGCGCATAACCGAGCAGCAAAGAGAGCAGCGACATCGCCAGCGCGCAGAAGAGTGCGAGCGTCGTCAAATGAAGACGAATGTCGTTCCACACTTCACCGGCTTCATTGCGTGGATCGGCCGTGACGGTCACATGGCCTTGGCTGCCATCTGCCGCTGGCCAGCCAATGCGGGCCCGGCTTTCCTGCGGCGCAATCAAGTCGAGGAACCAGGAGGGCATGTCCGGCACGGACGTCGCAGGGCTCGAAGCAAATTGAACTGTGCCCGTAGCGTCTTCGAGAGCCACGCGCACATGGCGGCTCTCATCGAAAGTATGGATCAACCGCTCGACTTGGCGCACGCCATCGGGATCGGCACCGATGTCTTGCAACGCGACCTTGATCGTGCGTTCCACGGCCGAAAGGGTCGCCGCCATCTCGACGTTGAGTTTCTGGACGGCATGACGGTAGGTCAGCGCCGCCGCAATCGCGAGCGTGCCAGCCAGAATTGCGGCCATGGCAAGAACGAGGCCGAGCCTCAGCGAGACGCGCAACGCTCCCAGCTCCCTTAGCATCAGTAATGTAATAGTGTTGCATTAGATTTCTGGCGACGCCACAGGGAAGTTTTCCCGCGACACGCTCAATTTGGTCGCTGGTCCAGTGCGTTGCGGGGTTCTGTGCACCGGACTCGCGGAGTGCTCCTCGAATTTGGTACGCAAAGCGCTATATGTATCGAGCAGTGACCTCAGCCGATGGCCAATGGACCATGAACGACGCCACCACCCAGCAACCCAGAAGATCGCGCCCGCCAGTCATGTCCCTCACGCCGGCCGCAGCCGAGCGCGTTCGATCCTTGATGGCCGCGAAAGGTCCTGACGTGGTCGGCCTCAAGATTGGGGTGAAAAAAGGCGGCTGCGCCGGGATGGAATACACCATGACGTGGGCTGATACGATCGGCCGGCTCGACGAAGTCATTGAGATCGATGGCGCGCGGGTGATCATCGACCCGCAAGCGGTTCTCTATCTCCTCGGCACACAGATGGACTTCAAGTCGGACAAGCTTTCCAGCCAATTCGTGTTCAACAATCCCAACCAAAAAAGTGCCTGCGGCTGCGGCGAGAGTGTTGAGCTGGTGCCAGCGCAGGCCGTCAGCCCCTGAAGTCCACGCTCGGAAGGATTGACCGCCCGCTCCGATCTAACGCGCTTTGCTGCATTATGCGGCGTCGGTCAGACCAAGGGCAAGTTGCACCGGTTTGAACGAGCGGCGGTGAATTGGTGACACGCCGAGCCGGGCGAGTGCCTCCTTGTGTTCCGGAGTGCCGTACCCTTTGTGACGGGCGAAGCCATATCCGGGATGCTCGTCATCCAATTGGATCATGATGCGATCTCGCGTCACTTTCGCGATGATCGAGGCTGCCGCAATCGACAGGCACTTGGCATCGCCCTTGACGATCGCCCGCGTCGAACAGGCAAATCTGGGCGTTCGGTTGCCGTCCACCAAAACCAGTCGCGGCGTGCCGGCGAGGCCTTTGACCGCTTGCTCCATGGCCCACATTGTTGCTTTCAGAATGTTGTCACGATCAATGCGAGCGACATCCGCGATGCCGACCGACCACAATGCACCACTGTCCACGATCCGCCGGTAGAGCATGGCACGCTCGTCCTCATCGAGTACCTTGCTATCGTCGATCCCGGCCGGCAGATTGTCGGGGTCGAGCATCACAGCGGCTGCCACGACGGGGCCCGCCCAGGGCCCCCGGCCGGCCTCATCGACGCCCGCGATCGGAGCGTTCCCCAGGGCGAGTTCAGCACTCTCCAACTCGAATGTCGGGCGTCTGCGCGAATCATCCAATCTCATGAAGCAATCTTCGAAGCGTCGGCCGCCATTTGTCAAAGTCCACTCGGTTCAGTTCATATGTTCCGACCTAACTGGGCCTCTTGACCGTGACAGTGAGGGCGGGAGCCGCTAAGCGAACGCACTATGCTGCATTTGAACGATCTCACCTTCCGTATCGAAGGCAAACTCATCCTCGATAGCGCGACCGCAGGCATCCCGACTGGCCACAAAGTCGGCCTTGTGGGGCGCAACGGGGCTGGCAAATCGACGTTGCTGAAACTCGTGGCCGGCATTCTGCACCCTGACGATGGTTCGATTACCGTGCCGCGCAATGCTCGTATCGGTTACGTCGAACAGGAGGCGCCAGGTGGTCCGGAGAGCCTGATCGATTGGGTGCTCGCCGCCGACAAGGAACGATCATCCTTGCTGACCGAGGCTGAGACGGCAACCGATCCTGCCCGCATCGCTGAAATTCAGTTACGTCTTACTGACATCGATGCTCATGCCGCTCCGGCGCGCGCCGCCGCCATTCTTGCCGGCTTGGGGTTCAGCGAAGCGCAGCAACGCCGGCCATGCCGTGAGTTCTCCGGCGGCTGGCGTATGCGCGTCGCGCTCGCCGCCGTGCTGTTTCTCGAACCCGAAATCCTGCTGCTGGACGAGCCGACCAACTACCTCGACCTTGAAGGCACGTTATGGCTGGAAACTTACCTCAAGACTTACCCCCACACTGTCGTCATCGTCAGCCACGATCGCGATCTGCTCAATCATGTTCCTGGCGCCATCCTGCATTTGGACCGCGGTAAGCTCACGCTCTATTCAGGCGGTTACGATGATTTCGAGGAAACTCGGCGCGAACGCCAGCGGCTGGAACTGAAGCTCAAGAAAAAACAGGACGACGAGCGGCGACGCATCCAGGCTTTCATCGACCGCTTCAAGGCCAAGGCGACGAAGGCGCGCCAGGCGCAGAGCCGTGTCAAAGCGCTGGCCAAGCTAAAACCCATCGCCGCGCAAGTCGAAGATCGCGTGCCGCCGATCGTGCTGCCAAAGCCCGAGAAAATCCAAGCGAGTCCCTTGTTGCGACTGGAGGGCGTGGCGGCGGGGTATGGGACGGCACCGCCCGTGCTGAGCAACCTCGATTTGCGCATTGATCAGGATGACCGCATCGCGCTGCTCGGCCAGAATGGCAACGGCAAATCCACCTTCGCCAAGCTGATCGCAGGCCGCCTCGAGCCCCAAGCTGGAAAGATTTATGGAGCCCATCGCGTGAGCGTCGGTTTTTTCGCTCAGCACCAGCTGGACGATCTTGATGCCTTCCGCTCGCCTTACGACTACATCGCTACATTGATGCCTGATGCGACCGAGGCGCAAAAGCGCACCAAGCTCGGCACTCTGGGCTTTGGCGCCGAAAAAGCCGACACCAAATGCGCCAATCTGTCGGGCGGAGAAAAAGCGCGACTGCTGCTCGCCATAACGACGTTCCATGCGCCCAATCTGCTCATTCTCGACGAGCCGACGAACCACCTCGATATCGACAGTCGCGAAGCTCTGATCCATGCGCTTGCCGAATACGAGGGCGCCGTCATCTTGATCAGCCACGATCGCCACCTCGTCGAGGCGACGGCCGACCGGCTGTGGCTGGTTCAGAATGGCACGGTCACGCCTTATGACGGCGACATGGAGAGCTATCGCGCACAGCTGCTTTCAGAGCGTTCCGGCGCATCAGGCCGACCGCGCAACGCTGGCGATGGGCAGACGGGGAAAACGTCAAACGGTGATCGCAGCCCCGACCGGAGCGAATTGCGCCGACGCGCAGCGCTACGTCGTGAAAAACTGGCGCCGCTTAAAAAGGCGATCCAGAACCATGAGGCCGCGATCCAGAAGATCTCAGATGCTCTCGAGAGACTCGACTCTGAACTTGCCGACCCGAAAGCTTACGATGATCCTGCGCGCGCGCAGAAGATGTCGATCGAGCGGGGCCGCCTGGCGCGCCAACTGGCAGAGGCCGAGGAGCAATGGCTCGCTGCGTCAGCCGCCTATGAGGACGCGGAGTTGGAGGTCGGCCTCGAGGATGCGTCCGAGACGATTGCGCGGTCGACGGGAGGCCGTCTCCAATAGGCCCTGCGATGACCGTTCAGAAAATTTGTTTTGCAGCCACGGGCCTCAGCACCCGCCCGTTGAAAGCTGATTTTTCATCTCAATTCGGTCAATTGGGTAAATTGGAAGGAGTGTCATGACGATTTAATGAATCACGAAGGCCTGCTTTTCGGCTAGGAGCCTGCCCACAGGAAATCGGTCGGCTTGGCGTTGCGGGGTACGCCGGAAACTCGCGCGAGGGCACGAGCTAGCGGACCGGTTTCCTGTCGTCTTCCTACGAGCTCGGTGGGTCCGCCCTTTGGACGGCCTGGGGCAGGTTCGCCCATGATGCAGTTCTGCCTGGGCGCAGTCGCGACACTTCGCCATGTCCTCTCCTGGGCAAGGTTAGACACCACAATCTCAGCGCAGCGGCATCTGCAGCGGTGGCATGGCGCCCAGATCTGGGATGGTCAGACGACTGAGGACGGCTGCAAGCAGTACGGCCGCGCTGGCACTGGCAGCCATGATGATTGCGAACATAGCGAAAATCATGAGTTGGGAGGCGAGCGAACGTTGACCCTCGGCTTTTAGCCGCGCCGGGTTACGCCGCTCGCGCCCAACAAGCAGCCGCACGTAAACCGGTGCCGTTGGCAGCGGAAAACTCGATTTCAAATCAATCCAGTGCCGGGCTGGGACGAGCCGCAGCGCCCTCGCGATCGCCAGTTGCTGATCACGAGTGAGTCCATCCCAAACATCCGATTGGAGAGCCGCGCGAAATCGCTCGCATTCGGGCGTTTGGAGAACCTCTGCCGTCAGCTCACACGGGGCAGCGGCGGCCCTTGCGGTGTCGGTCATGTCGATCTGATCTCCTAGATAACATCTTTAGATTGCATTCTATGAGTGAAAATTCTACTTCCGCGGGCGTAGAATGTGTTTATAATAGTTGCGCGCGCAACAAAAAATCGGTTGGGCCGCAACCTACCGCGCCACCCCAATGGCGATTGATTAGGTTTATTGAGTTCCGGACGCCTCCGTTTGCGGAAGGTTACACCCCGTAGTGACAACCGCGCGAGCGAGACGTCGCCCCATCATGCCCGTTGGCTCGGAGAGATCGCTGCCCGATTCCACAGAACCGTTCGCCGCGGGGACCGGCCCGCGCAACGGGGTGGCAGGGTCGTGTTGGTCCATCCGAGTGCGTTGAGCAGTTCCCCAGCCGGCAGAGCGCTGAAAGCAGATGAGCGCCACCGCATACGGTTGAGGCTTTGCAGGGCAAACTCTGCGAAACCGTGCGCGAGTACGTGCGGCATTCCTGTTCGCCTGGAGCGGTTGATGCCGTGCATGGCCCATGTTACAGGGACCGCGCATTTCAAGAGGGGTGGCGTGGGGACTTCGGATCGCTCCCGGCTCTTGGCATTGCTCCAGCCTTTTGTCGGAACGTGTGACGCGCCGCCAGGCCACCACCGTTCCATAGCGCACGAGAGCCTCCGACGTGGCAACCGACGAACCCCTCCTGGCGAGTGTTGCAGGCCGATACGCCTCTGCATTATTCGAGTTGGCGAGTGAAAACGGCCAGATTGCAGAGATCGAGGCTGATCTTGCCAAAGTCCAGTCCGCGATCGACACAAGCGCAGATTTTGCGCGGATGATCCGCAGTCCAGTAATATCGGCCGACGATCAGGCCCGTGCACTCTCCGCGGTGCTCGCCAAGCTCGGCGTGGGATCGACGACGGCAAACTTTTTTGGAGTACTCGCGCGTAATCGCCGGCTGTTCACGGCACCCGATGTTGTCCGCAGCTTTCGGGCGCTGGCCGCCAAGGCGCGCGGCGAGGTCTTGGCGGAAGTGACGTCCGCGACCGCGCTCACAGATGCGCAACTCCAAGAATTGCGCGCGATTCTAACAAGCTCCGTCGGCAAAGACGTGAAAGTTGCGTCCAAGGTGGACCCGTCGATTCTTGGCGGATTGATCGTCAAAGTCGGCAGTCGCATGGTCGACAGTTCACTGAAAACGAAGCTCGCTTCAATGCGCCATGCGCTTCGGGGCACTGCGTGAGGACGTGACAGCCTGAGAGATTTTGCGGCCCGCCGCAACCGATTGTAGCGGACCGACCACGGGGAAACGAGCGAGCTTGGCATCAGGTGCTGGGACCTCGCGATCGAAACAAACGCGACGAGACGACAACCGCGAAGACAAGAGGTCAAGGTACATGGAAATCCGGGCCGCAGAGATCACCGCGATCCTGAAGGAGCAAATCAAGAATTTCGGCAAGGAGGCCGAGGTTTCCGAGATCGGGCAGGTGCTGTCGGTCGGCGACGGCATCGCGCGCGTCTACGGCCTCGACAAGGTGCAGGCTGGCGAACTTGTCGAGTTCCCGGGCGGCATCCGTGGCATGGCGCTGAACCTGGAAGCCGACAATGTGGGTGTCGTGATCTTCGGTGACGACCGTAGCATCAAGGAAGGCGATACCGTCAAGCGCACGGGCTCGATCGTCGACGTGCCGGTCGGGAAGGGCCTTCTGGGTCGCGTCGTGGACGCGCTCGGCAACCCGATCGACGGCAAAGGCCCGATCAAGTTCGACAAACGCATGCGCGTGGACGTCAAGGCGCCCGGCATTCTGCCGCGCAAGTCCGTGCATGAGCCGATGGCGACTGGCCTCAAAGCCATCGACGCCCTGATCCCGATCGGCCGTGGCCAGCGCGAACTCATCATCGGCGACCGCCAGACCGGCAAGACCGCCGTCATTCTCGATACATTCCTCAATCAAAAGCCCCTTAATTCCGGCAACGATGAGAGTCAGAAGCTCTATTGCGTGTATGTCGCCATCGGCCAGAAGCGCTCGACCGTAGCGCAATTCGTCAAGGTTCTGGAGGAGCGTGGCGCGCTCGAGTACTCGATCATCGTCGCTGCTACCGCCTCAGATCCCGCGCCGATGCAGTATCTCGCACCCTTCACCGGCTGTACGATGGGTGAATTCTTCCGCGACAATGGCATGCATGCTGTGATCGCTTACGACGATCTTTCCAAACAAGCCGTCGCCTACCGACAAATGTCGCTGCTTCTGCGCCGTCCGCCCGGACGCGAAGCCTATCCGGGCGACGTCTTCTACCTCCACTCGCGCCTGCTCGAACGCGCAGCCAAGCTCGGTGACGCGGCGGGCAAAGGTTCGCTGACGGCGCTGCCGGTCATTGAAACCCAGGCGAACGACGTGTCGGCGTACATTCCGACGAACGTCATCTCCATTACCGACGGCCAGATCTTCCTCGAAACGGACCTCTTCTATCAGGGCATCCGTCCTGCCGTGAACGTCGGTTTGTCGGTGTCGCGCGTGGGCTCGTCGGCGCAGACCAAGGCGATGAAGCAGGTCGCTGGCAAGATCAAAGGCGAGCTTGCCCAGTATCGTGAAATGGCTGCGTTCGCACAGTTCGGCTCGGATCTCGATGCAGCCACGCAGAAACTCTTGGCCCGTGGCGCGCGTCTGACGGAACTCCTCAAGCAACCGCAGTTCTCGCCGCTTAAGATGGAAGAGCAGGTCGCCGTGATCTTCGCGGGCACGCGAGGCTATCTCGATCCGCTGCCGGTCTCTGCGATCGGCAAGTTCGAGCAGGCCCTGCTCACCAGCTTGCGAGAAGAGAAATCCATTCTCGGCACCATCGAAGCCGAAAAGGCTCTGTCCGGCGAAACCGAAAAGAAGCTGGTAGCGTTCCTTGACAAATTCTCTAAGGGATTCGTCGCCTGATGCTCCTGCCTCTCCCCATGAGGGGAGAGGGTCAGGGTAAAGGGCAGGCACATGAGCGAAGTCTCGCTCATCTGCCCTTTCCTCTGGCCCTCTCTGTGGTCGAGACCCGCGCAATTGTCGACTGAATAGGATGCTCGAATGCCGAGCTTGAAAGACCTACGAAATCGCATCGCTTCGGTGAAAGCGACGCGCAAGATCACCAAGGCCATGCAGATGGTGGCCGCCGCCAAGCTGCGTCGCGCACAAGAGGCCGCAACTGCCGCGCGACCATATGCTGAGCGTATGGATGCAATTCTCGCCAATCTCGGCAGCCGCGCCAACCGCGATACGGCATCGCCGCTACTGGTTGGTACGGGCAAGGACCAAGTCCATCTGCTCATCGTGCTGACGGCCGAACGCGGTCTTTGCGGCGGTTTTAACTCCAACATCGCCAAGCTCGCCCGCTACCACGCGCAGAAGCTGTTGAGCGAAGGCAAAACCGTCAAGATCATGACGGTGGGCCGCAAGGGTGCCGACAATCTCAAACGCGATCTGGGTGGCTATATTGTCGAGAAGCGCGATTTCCAAGGCGAACGTCAGATCGGTTTCCGTCACGCCGATGGCGTCGCGCAGAAGGTCCTGGAACTTTTCGATGCGGGCGAGTTCGATGTCGCCACGCTCTACTTCTCCGAATTCAAGTCAGTAATTGCGCAAAAGCCGACAGCTCTCCAGTTGATCCCGGCCCGTCTGCCTGAGGTCCAGCCCGCTGCCAAATCTCATGCCGCGGTCGCCGTCTACGACTATGAGCCGGAAGAAGACGCAATCCTGTCGGCGCTCCTTAAACGCAATATCGCGACGCAAATCTTTCGCGGGCTGCTTGAGAACGCCGCCTCCGAGCAAGGGGCGCGCATGACTGCGATGGATAACGCCACCCGCAACGCCGGCGACATGATCAACAAGCTGACGATCAGGTACAACCGTCAGCGCCAAGCCAACATCACGAAAGAACTCATCGAAATCATTTCGGGCGCGGAAGCGCTTTAATCGAACGAACGCACGAGGAAGAATCCGATGTCGAACAAGGTTGGTAAGATCCGTCAGGTCACGGGTGCCGTGGTGGACGTGCAGTTCGAAGGGCATCTGCCCGAAATTCTGAACGCACTGGAAACACAAAATCAGGGCCAGCGTCTGGTGCTCGAAGTTGCTCAGCATCTCGGCGAAAATACCGTGCGTACGATCGCCATGGATTCTACCGAGGGTTTGACACGCGGCCAGGATGTGATCGACACCGGCAAACCGATTGTCGTGCCCGTCGGTGACGCTACGCTCGGACGCATCATGAATGTCGTCGGCGAAGCCGTGGACGAAGCAGGCCCCATCAAGGGTGTTGAGATGCGTCCCATTCATGCGCCCGCGCCAACCTATGTCGATCAGGCGACAGAAGCGCAGATTCTCGTCACAGGCATCAAGGTCGTCGACCTGCTCGCACCGTACGCCAAAGGCGGCAAGATCGGTCTGTTCGGTGGCGCCGGTGTCGGTAAGACGGTGCTCATCATGGAGCTCATCAACAACGTTGCCAAAGCCCACGGCGGCTATTCCGTGTTCGCGGGCGTGGGGGAGCGCACACGCGAAGGCAACGACCTCTATCACGAAATGATCGAGAGTAACGTCAACAAGGACCCAAAGAAGAACAACGGTTCGGCTGCCGGCTCCAAGTGCGCGCTCGTGTACGGTCAGATGAACGAGCCTCCGGGTGCCCGTGCCCGCGTTGCGCTGTCGGGTCTCACGGTTGCCGAGTACTTCCGCGATCAGGGCCAGGATGTGCTCTTCTTCGTCGACAATATCTTCCGTTTCACCCAGGCCGGCTCGGAAGTTTCGGCGCTCTTGGGCCGCATCCCGTCGGCCGTGGGTTATCAACCGACCCTTGCCACCGACATGGGCGCTCTTCAGGAGCGCATCACGACGACACAGAAGGGTTCGATCACGTCGGTGCAGGCGATTTATGTTCCCGCTGACGACTTGACTGACCCTGCACCGGCCACCTCGTTCGCCCACCTAGACGCAACGACCGTGTTGTCGCGCGCCATCGCTGAAAAGGGAATCTATCCGGCCGTCGACCCCCTCGATTCCACTTCGCGCATGCTGGACCCGATGATCGTCGGCGAAGAGCACTACCGGGTAGCCCGCCGCGTTCAGGCCATCCTGCAAAAGTACAAGTCTTTGCAGGACATCATCGCCATTCTGGGGATGGACGAACTCAGCGAAGACGACAAATTGACGGTGGCCCGCGCGCGCAAGATCGAGCGGTTCATGTCGCAACCCTTCCACGTGGCCGAAGTCTTCACTGGTTCGCCCGGCAAACTGGTGCCGCTCGCCGACACGATCAAGGGCTTCAAGGGACTGTGCGACGGAGATTACGATCACCTGCCGGAACCGGCGTTCTACATGGTCGGCACGATTGAAGAGGCGATCGCAAAGGCCGAGAAACTCGCTGAGGCCGCCTGACGCGGATCCGTTCGTCAAACCTCCAACAGGACACCGGGAACCAGGCGATGGCGGACGGAACTGAGAAGAATTTCGGTTCGTGCTGCGACGAGCTGAAGGAGGCCATGAGCGGGGAAGATTTCGAACCGCTCATCACGCTCGCCGATACCGGTATCCTCTACATGTCGGTGGGCATCATCGAAATGGAAGACGATGAGCCAGGCATGGTCGATCATCCGATCTTCTTCTGCCCGTTCTGCGGCACCAGACTGCAATCCGCGGAAGATGTTGCCCGCGCGACGACCGAGGATGACGACCAGGCTGGATAGGGCACGATCACCTCACCGATTGTCGCCCGCGGCGACATCAACGGCGGGTTCATACGCAAAACGGAATGGCGATGGCGAAAACATTCACATTTGAACTCGTATCTCCCGAGCGCGTTCTGCTGTCGGCTGAGGCCGACGAGGTCGTAATCCCAGGTATGGAGGGAGACTTTACAATTTATGCTGGCCACGCGCCCGTCGTTTCGACGCTGCGGCCCGGCGTCCTCGACGTGACCACACAGGGAACCAAGCGGCGCATTTTTGTCAAATCAGGGTTCGTCGAGGTCAACGCGACAAGCGCTACGGTTCTGGCCGATCGCGCGTTTGACTTGAGCGAATTCGACGCCAGCAGGCTGGCGGATGAACTTCGCGCTGCTGAGGCCGAACTGGAGACGGCTGAGACAGACGAGGACCGCTTCATGGCTGCGTCAGCCGTGGATGGATTGAAGTCAATCGGCGCCCGCTTGACGTGATCATCGCGTCGGAGACGGGCGTGTGGCGTGTTCACCGGTAGCAGGCGCCGCGCCTCAGACCGTCGAGCCCAATGTCACTCAGGTTTGGCGTAAACAGAGAATGCCCGCACCAGCTCTTCGTAAAGCGGCCGCTTGAAATCCACAATCAGCTCCGGCAGCTCGCCGATCGGCCGCCACTTCCAGCGATCGAATTCGGCCTTCGCGCGACCGCGCGCAAAAAGATCGATTTCCGCGTCGTCGCCCAGAAACCGCATCGCGAACCAGCGCTGTTCCTGACCCCGATACCGGCCCTTGAGAGCGACGCCGACAAGATCTTCCGGTAGCAGGTAGCTCAGCGTATGCGGTAACTCCGCTATGAGCTCGACACTACGGACCCCCGTCTCCTCTTCCAATTCTCGATACGCGGCATCGAGAGGATCCTCCCCAGGATCCAGCCCACCCTGGGGCATCTGCCAAACATATGCCGACCGGTCGCCAACCCATTTCGGCCGGCGTCGCCCGGTCCAAACAAGACCCCGGCGGTTGATCAACATCACACCGACGCCCTTGCGCAGAGGAAGCTCTAAAGGGGTCGGATCGACAATGTGATCGCGTGCCAACATAGCTCGAGCACCGAAATATCGGGATAGAAGCCCAAAAAATCTGCCGAATCAGGTTTCTAGTATAGTGCGCCGGTCAAAGCGGATTTGTGACAGGGGCGCCACGCTGGATGATTTTATCGTTCGGGCCGCGCTAAGGGGCCGAGCTCACGCACGACGGCGTCATAAACGTGCCGCTTGAACGGCACGATCAGGTCCACAAGAGACGTTACCGGCGCCCACTGCCAGGCGACGAATTCGGCCTCGTGACCCGGCGGAGCCGAGATATCGATCTCGTCGTCCTGACCCGTGAAGCGAAGCGCAACCCACTTTTGACGCTGGCCGCGGTACCGCCCGCCCCACACCTTACCGATCAATTCGTCCGGCAGATCGTACATCAGCCAGTCCTCGGTCTCACCGAGGACACGCACCGAACGAACACAGGTCTCCTCGTAGAGTTCGCGCCGAGCTGCAGCGTGCACGTCCTCTCCGCTGTCGATCCCCCCTTGGGGCATCTGCCACCAGGAACCGGTACCCTCTGGACTGCCTCGCGCGTCCGCGCGTTGCCCGACCCACACCAGACCGTCTCGATTGATGAGCATGACGCCGACGCACGGGCGATAGCTGAGCGCGGTCAGGTTATTACGGTCGCTCAGGGTCATGGGGGATTGCAGCCTAGCTCGCGATTTTTTTTGATGTGCTTCTGATAAAAAACAGGGCGCCCGAGTGCGGCGCCCTGCTCGTTTCTCAACTTGTGTTTACCAGGGCAAAGGCGGTTCAATCAATCGAGCGAGATCCGCCACAGACGCCCGATCAGTTCGGCACAGAGGGCGCTTCGTTGGAGGACCCGCTGCTACCATCGGCGGGCACTGCAGGATTTGGAGCATCCCCCGGCTTCTTCGCAACATTCGCTTCGGTCGCCGTACCGCGCAAGAACGAGAGCGCGTATTGCAACTGCGTATCCTTCTCCGGTTCCTTCGGAACGTAGGCGAGCGAGCCGCTCTCCTCCTTCTCCTCCTCCTTGGCTCCGGTAGAATTATCCTCGGAATCACCCGCCTGCTTGTCTGGGTCCGCGGCCGAACCATTCTTCAAGTGGCCCCGCAGGCTCGCCTCTCCGCGCGGCTTCTCGGCTGCCACCTTACCCTTCAACTCATCGGGCAGCTCTTGCTCGATCACGATGTCCGGATCAATGCCTTTGGCCTGGATCGAGCGGTTGGAGGGGGTGTAATAGCGCGCCGTGGTGAGGCGGATCGCCCCATTCGCGCCCAGCGGAATAATCGTCTGCACCGAACCCTTGCCAAAGGATCGCGTGCCGATCACCGTCGCCCGCTTGTGATCTTGCAACGCGCCCGCGACGATCTCGGATGCCGATGCGGATCCGCCGTTGATGAGAACGACAACCGGCTTGCCATCCGCAACATCGCCCGGGCGTGCCTGAGCACGCTGCGTTTCCTCGTTATTGCGGCCTTTGGTCAGGACGATAGCGCCCCGGTCCAGGAAATCATCCGTCACGGCAATCGCCTGATCGAGAAGACCGCCCGGGTTATTGCGTAAGTCGATGAGGTAGCCGCGCAGCCGTGGGCCGATCTGCTTCTTCATCTCGTCCATCGCCTTTACGAGGCTGGCATGGGTCTGCTCATTGAAGGTCGAAACCTTGATGTAGGCG
>JAKALI010000612.1 GCA_021813195.1 Pseudomonadota bacterium | reverse complement strand
ACTTCGGCCGGACTACGCGGCCTTTGCTTGGTGCTTCGGCCCGTCGACAGTGTCGGGGGAAGTTCGCGGCGCATGCTCATCCTGGCTCCTGAAACGCCGTCCCCTCGGCCCGGCACAGCTGCACGCGCCGCGGCGCAAGAGGGCAACTACCCGGGGATACGGACTCGATTATGGCAGCGGAAGGGCCCCGCAACACGCACAGGAGGTTGCCGCTCACCTAGTTCGCAGCACCGCCCTCCGAGACGCCGACGCACCACTCAGATTACCCGACGCAACACGAGAGATGCATTGGTGCCACCGAAGCCGAATGAATTCGACAGCACGGTATCGATGGGCCGGGCGCGTGCGGTGTGCGGCACGAGGTCGATGGCGGTTTCCACTGAGGGATTGTCCAGATTGAGTGTCGGGGGGGCGATGTTGTCCCGGATGGCCAGGATCGAAAAGACCGCTTCGACCGCGCCCGCTGCGCCCAACAGATGCCCGACGGCAGATTTGGTCGACGACATTGAGAGTTTTGCCGCCGTATTACCGAATAGCCGTTCGACGGCGCCCAGTTCAATCTCGTCCCCCATCGGCGTGGAGGTGCCATGGGCGTTGATGTAGTCGATATCGGACGCCTGGATGCCCGCATTGCGCAGGGCTGCCTTCATGCAGCGATAGGCGCCATCGCCGGACTCGGAGGGCGCCGTGATATGGTATGCATCGCCCGACATGCCGTACCCGATGACCTCGGCATAAATTTTCGCCCCGCGTGCTTTTGCGTGCTCCAAGCTTTCCAGCACCACCATGCCGGCCCCTTCGCCCATGACGAAGCCGTCACGATCTTTGTCGTAAGGCCGCGAGGCCTTCTCTGGTGTGTCATTAAAGCCGGTGGACAGCGCACGGCAGGCGATGAAGCCGGCCATGCCAATGCGACAGATCGGGCTCTCAGCGCCGCCCGCGACCATCACTTCGGCGTCTCCAAGCGCCACGAGCCGCGCCGCATCACCGATGGCGTGCGTTCCCGTGGCGCAGGCCGTGACCACGGCATGGTTGGGCCCTTTGAGCTGATGGCGAATGGAGACGTAGCCACCTGCCAGATTGATGAGCCGCCCCGGGATGAAGAACGGTGAGATTCGGCGGGGGCCCTTTTCTTTCAACAGGATCGAGGTATCGGCAATCCCAGACAAGCCTCCAATCCCGGAACCGATTAAGACTCCCGTCGTTTCCTGCTTTTCTATCGTGTCCGCCTTAAAGCCCGAATCGGTCAAAGCCTGCTCAGCAGCCGACATTGCGAAGATGATAAAATCGTCAACCTTGCGCTGCTCTTTGGGCTCCATCCAATCGTCGGCGTTGAACTTCCCGTCGGATGTTGCGCCTCGCGGGACGAAATTGGCGATCTGACACGACAGGTCGGACACGTCGAACTCTTCGATCCGGCGCGCCCCACTCTTGCCTGCGAGCAGATTGCCCCAAGCGGCTTCAACGCCGACGCCGACGGGGCTCACGATCCCCAGACCCGTCACGACCACCCGTCGCATCATTCGATTGGTCCCCACGCGTTCCGCCTCGTCCCCGTTTTGCGATTTCCAGTGCCTGCGCCAGCCGTCCGACGTTCAGTCCTCCAAGCGGCAGCGGTGCCAACGAGGCGCACCAGACCGATTTGAAAAACCTTTGACGTAAGACGTAGCGGCGCCCGGGATCACACGGAGCCCGGACGCCGCGGTGTAATCGTGTGTGACGGCCGAGCCGGTTGTGATCCGAAAATGGCGCAGGCCGGTTAGGCCGCCGTCGCGTTCTTTTCGAGAAACTTGACCGCATCGCCGACCGTCTGGATCGACTCCGCCGCGTCATCCGGGATCTCGCAGCCAAATTCTTCCTCGAAAGCCATCACCAACTCGACCGTGTCGAGGCTGTCGGCGCCAAGGTCATCGATGAAGCTGGCGTTCTCGGTCACTTTGTCGCCATCGACGCCCAGATGCTCGACCACGATCTTCTTTACGCGCTCTGCGACATCGCTCATCGTCTTCCCTCGCGTTCCTTTTAAGTTGTATTCCGTTTTGCCAATGCGGGCACCGCCGGAGTGGCGCCGCCGTTCGTGCGGTGAGCCTCGAGCCGGGTGCTCAACGCCCGGCTTACTCGGAGTCCCTCAAGCCCCCCAAGCCTCTGCCACGATCGATAGGGCTTTTCCCCAACTTCCGCAGCAAAAAACGACGCTCGTTAACACAGTTCCCGTTCCTTGGCCAGAACAGCGGGACTTTGCCGCACCTCGTGACAGCTCGCGACGTAAAATCTCGTCGATCGAAGGCGTTAGCGCGGTCAAACCATCGCCATCCCGCCGTTAATATGGAGCGTCTGGCCTGTGATGTAGCCGGCCTCCTCCGACGCCAGATACAATGCACCAGCGGCAATGTCGCGCACAGTACCGAACCGCTGAGCCGGGATCATTTTCGCGATCTCCTCCTGCTGCTTTTCGTTCAACGCATCGGTCATGGCCGTCCGAATGAAGCCGGGCGCGATGCAATTGGCGGTGATGCCCCGATTGGCCACTTCGCGCGCGAGGCTCTTGGTCATCCCAATCATGCCAGCCTTGGAGGCTGCATAGTTGCCCTGTCCTGGATTGCCGAACACGCCGGACACGGACGAAATGTTGATGATGCGGCCGAAGCCCGTCTTGTTGCGCAGCATGGCCCGGGTCGCCGCCCGACAGAGCATGAACGTCGAGGTGAGGTTGACCGCAATCACCTCGTCCCACTGCTCGTCTTTCATCACCATGAAGAGATTATCGCGCGTCAGTCCCGCGTTGTTGACGAGGATATCGAGCCGACCACCCATAGCCTTCACAGCTTCATCAACGAGCTTGGCGACCTGCGCGCGATCTGCCAGATCGCATGGCACCACATGAATGCGCTCGCCCAAATCGGCTTTCAGTGCATTGAGTTTCTCCACCTGGCGGCCAGATATAGCAACTGTGGCGCCTGCGCCGTGGAAAGCCCGTGCAATGCCTTCGCCGATGCCGCCCGTCGCACCCGTGACCAATGCGGTCTTGCCTGTCAAATCGAACATCTGTGCTCCACTCTAAAGACTGCGAAGACTAACCGTGCCGGGCCCTTGCGCTCACGACAAGCCCCGCTCCGATACAACGGCATCGATGTCGGCCGGCGTTCCAAGCGGCGTCGCTTCAAGAGATTTATCGATGCGCCCAGCGAGACCCGACAGCACCTTGCCGTGTCCGATCTCGTAAAGGTCAGTGATGCCATTTGCCGCCATATATTGCATGCATTCGCGCCATCGCACCGTGCCGGTGACCTGCTCAACCAGTCGCTGGCGGATTTCTTCAGGCTCGCAGATGGGCTGCGCGAGCACGTTCGCAACAACCGGCACCACGGGTGCGGTGATCGTCACGGCACGCCGCGCCTCGGCCATGGCATCCGCCGCAGGTTGCATTAACGCACAATGGAAGGGAGCAGATACCGGAAGTGGGATTGCTCGGCGCAAACCGAATGCTTTGCCGGCCTCTGCGACCCGGTCGATCGCCCGCTTATGCCCGGACAGCACGACCTGGGTCGGTTCATTGTCATTGGCGACCTG
>JAKALI010000611.1 GCA_021813195.1 Pseudomonadota bacterium | reverse complement strand
CCGGTCGGGACGCATGCGCAGGGAATTGCGCACAAGATCGCGTTGCGTAACTTCGCCACGCCCTTCGATATTTTGCGGCCGTGTTTCCAGTTGAAGTACATGCGGCTGCTGAAGTTGCAGTTCGGCTGCGTCTTCAATGGTGATGATGCGCTCTCCGTGATCAATCATACGCGAGAGCGCGTTCAGAAGCGTCGTCTTGCCTGATCCGGTACCGCCGGAAATGAGAATGTTCAGACGGCAGCGCGCGGCGATTTCCAACACCTTTGCTAGTTCCGGCGAGACGGTGCCGAGGCCTGTGAGCTTTTGGAGGTTCATCACCTCTCGCGAAAACTTTCTGATCGAAACACACGGCCCACGCAGGCTTAGCGGGCTGATGATGACGTTGACGCGGCTGCCATCGGCCAAGCGCGCGTCCAGCATGGGGTTTGATTCATCGATGCGGCGACCGACTGAGGAAGCAATCCGTTGCGCCATATGCATAACATGGGCATCGTTGCGGAAATGGTTCCTGGTCAGTTCCAGCTTACCGCCTCGTTCGACATAGATCATCTTCGCGCCGTTGACCAAGATGTCATCCACCGTATCGTCTTGAAGCAACGGCTCGATCGGTCCGAGCCCAATCATGTCGTCGACAACAGTGGCGGCGACACTGCGCTGCTCGGCGACGTTCATAAGGACTCGCTTTTGTTCGGCAATTTTGGCAACGAGAGCGCTGACGCGCTCGTCGAGGGCCCCCCGGCTCATCCGAACGGCAGCTGCCGGCTCGATCTGCATCAGAACTTGATCCTGGATGAAGTCCAAATCCGATGCTCCAGCGCCAAAACCGGGCAGATCTTGCGCCTTTGCGCCGGCCGCTACTGCGAGCGTCGCGCCCGATGCGGTGCGCGACTGCGGTTCATCGCCCTTTCGGCCGAAATTGAACGTGTTCATCAGCTGAATATCCGTTGTAGAATGGTGCGATTGTTCTGGACCGTCTCGCCGGCAATGTCCTGCAAGGCCGGCGCGAGCGCTTTAAGGAAGTCCTGGCAGGTCTCAAGGCGCCGCATGCCGAGATTTGAGAGCTTGGCCACATCGCGATCAAAGGGAACGATCAAATCCGGCGCCTGACCGGACGCCCGAATGAACTCCTCCATCGGCAGGCCACCCAGGCCATCGGCCTTGTTGAGAACATGGAGGGTCTGCCGCTCTGCATTATTTGGACCGATGAAGCTGCGCCAGCGCGCCACGTCGCGGGCGGATGACAGCGAACCGTCGCTGACGAGCAGGCATAGGTTCGGCAGATGCAGGACGCGCTGCAGCATTCCGGCCTGGCAGCGCGGCATGTCGACAAAGACATAATGGTAGCCGCGCAGTAACTTGCTCAAGAGTACAAGAACCGCGTCCTCGGAGAAGTTGGCGTTGTAGTCAAGCAATTCTTCCGCGGCCAAAAGGCCAAGTCTTTCCGTCACGCGTATGATGCCGCGCTCGAGAAACAACTCGTCTATGCGCTCTGGATGTTCCAGCGCCTCGCTCAGAGCGTGCTGCGGCGTAACGTCCATTTGCAAGGCGGCGTCGCCCGTTCGCAAGTCAAGATCCAGAAACGCGACCCGGCGCTTCACCTGTTGCGCAAGATGCCACGCCAGGCGCGCACCTACCGTGGTGGCGCCCGTGCCGCCGCGAACCCCCAACGTGATAATCAGCCTGCCGGCGCGTAGCGAACGCTCTTCGATTGTCCCGGTCAACACCGTGTTGCAGGCGTGAGAAAGCTGCATTCTGGAGAGCGGTTTGAAGAAGTACTCGAACACGCCGATTGCCTTCATCTCGCGATAGAGCACGATATCGTTCCGATCACCAACGGCAAGCACTCCGGTTTTGGGCTCGCACACCTCCGCCAGCGCGTTGATACGCCGCACAGGTTCGTCTACCCCGGAAATGTCAATGATGAGCAGGCGCGGTGATTCGCGCTTCGAGAGGTCAGCTATGGCATCAGTGACATCGCCCTTGCTGAAATGAGCATCTTGCACACCAATGTCGATCAGGGCCTGGCGAAGAACGCCCTCGGAGTCCCGATCAGTGATGTAGGCCACGACAGAGGCCGTCGTCTTGGCGGCGGAAAGCTCTGGGGCGATCGTTGCAGCATCGTCATTCATGGCGTAGTCCCCGTAGAAGTTTTTTGCGGAAGCAGGAGACCGAAGCCGCTGACGGAACTGTTCGTGCCCGTTTTGACCTGGCCGCTCTGATAGGCCTTCACTGCGTCGCTCTGCCGTTGACCGTCGGCGGGCGCAAGCGAACGTCCTTTGTCGAGATCGTTTTTGTCCACGACCATCGCTTTGAGGTTTGCACCGTTCGTGCAGCCGAGATAGGGCGAACCCTGATTGCCATGGCTGTCGGAGGGATAATTGACCCAGGGCTTGCAGAGTGAGGCGGATGCCGCCAACGGCTCTGGCTCGGTGGCGCAGCCTGTGTGCAATATCGCGAGTACGATGCTTGCGACGAGAACATGTTTGGGGGTACGGGCGATCATGACGTTCACTCCATTACGAAGCCGGCTGGGCCAGTCAGATGCGGTTGATCGGCGGTCATCGGCGCGGGGGTTGAAATGGCCGCCTTGCCGGTGAGCCGGCCAAGCAGCAGTTGTTCGACATCGCTGGCGTAAACCACGCCCTCCGTCGGCAGATGAAGCGCGTCCTCCGTATCAGTCGGTTTGACGATGTACGGCGTGACAACGATCACGAGTTCGCTTTCATGACGCTGAAACGACGTAGAACGGAAGAGGCTCCCAAGAATCGGTGTATCGGAAAGCCAGGGAAACTGCTTGACATCGTTCGAGACATTATTCTGGAAGAGACCGGCGATCGCAAAGCTCTGACCGCTTCCCAGTTCGACCGTCGTATCGGCGCGACGAACGGCCAGACTTGGGATCGTGATGTTGCCGATCGTTACTGCGCCTGTGCTGGAAAGCTCGCTCACTTCCGGGCGAACTTTGATGCTGATGCGGTTGGGCGACAGGACAACTGGCGTGAAGTCAATGCTGACGCCAAAGCGTTTCCACTCAATTGTCACCTCTTGAAATCCCTGCGACACAGGCACAGGAATTTCGCCGCCGGCTAGGAAATTTGCAGGTTCGCCGGAGATGGTGGTCAGATTCGGTTCGGCAAGGATGGAGACAAGACCTTGATCCTGCAGCGCATCGAGCAGCGCGGAGACGTTCACCGTGCCGCCATTATTCTTGTATCCGAAACCCAGCGAATCAAGCGCGCTCGGCGACGTATCGCGGACGAAATGCGCCCAGCTCGAAACAGGTGCGCGTCCGGTCAGCAGGCCGATGGAGATGGTGCCGTCGTTGAACAGCGCGTCCCAGTTGAAGCCGAACTGCTTTTCTGCTGACCGTGACACTTCTGCTACGCGAACACGCAGGTTGACCTGCACATGCCCGCCGACGGTTACATTGAACGCATCCTGGTCTTTGGTGTCGATATACTGATCAGCGGCGAGCTTGAGCTTGTGCGCATCGAGCGGCGTGGCCACACGGCCATTGACGATGATGCCGCCCGGCGTGCTGATCACGCTGATATCCGCGCCCGGTACGACTTCCTTC
>JAKALI010000610.1 GCA_021813195.1 Pseudomonadota bacterium | reverse complement strand
CCATGGCGGCCCTGTTTGTCGCCGCCATGCGCGAATGGAAGCGTTCGGTTGAGGGCAATATCCGCGCTCTGGGCGGCATCCAATTGCGCGTGGAAAAAGTTATGGACGTCACCATCAGCCGCGAAATGGAACGACTGGACCGACGCTTACTCTTTCTCGCGACCGTTGGTTCTACTGCGCCATTCGTTGGTCTGTTCGGGACAGTGTGGGGCATCATGGTGAGCTTCCAAGCGATCGCGATCTCCAAAAATACGTCACTCGCCGTCGTCGCCCCGGGCATTGCTGAAGCCTTGTTCGCAACGGCGCTGGGCTTGCTGGCTGCCATTCCGGCCGTAGTCTTCTACAACAAATTTTCGGCCGACAGCGCGGCCATCAGCCAGCGGCTGGAAGCGTTCGCCGACGAATTCGCGGCGATCGTATCGCGTCAAATTGACGTGAGGAGCTAGCAACGCGATGGGCGCCAGCATCAAAATCCAACAGAACGGAGGTGGCGGCCGGCGCCGGCGGCGCGGGCGCAAAGCGCCCATGAGCGAAATCAACGTCACACCGTTTGTGGACGTGATGCTCGTACTGCTGATCATCTTCATGGTCGCGGCCCCCATGATGACGGTCGGAGTGCCCATCGAGCTTCCCCAGTCGCAGGGCAAGCAACTGGAGAGCAGCAAGGAACCGTTGACAATCTCTGTCGCTGCAAACGGGGAAACGTTCATCGGCGAGACGAAAGTGACGCTCGCGGAGATTGCAGACAAGCTGAAGGCGATCGCCAAAAACGGCGTGGATGAGCAGATCTACGTGCGCGGCGACAAAGGCATCGATTACGGCACGGTGATGAAGGTGATGGGGCGGATTAGTGCCGGTGGATTCAAGAAAGTGTCGCTGGTGACAGAGGTCGAGGACGGAGGCTAGGAGCGCGCGGTGCGCATCGGGCTTCTCACATCGCTGACGTTGCATGGCGCGCTGCTGGCGTGGGCGTTCATCACGATGCAGCGCACGCCGGAATTGCGCATGCCTGAGCCCGAGCCGATCGCGGTCGCGATGATTACACCGTCGGAATATCTCGCGCTGAAGAAGGGCAGCGAAACCGCCACCGAACTTGAAGCGAAAGCCAGCGATAAGCCGGAGACGACGCCCTCCGTTCAGGAGGCGGAACGACCCAAGCCGGTTTTGGCTCCAACACCGCCTGCGGAGCCCGAACCGGCGAAAACTGAGAACAAACCTTCTCCAGCCTCGGATGCTGCGAAGGACGCGCCGCCGCCGCTTGACCCGATCGCCCAGAAGCTCGCAGAAGCTCCGCCCCCGCCAGCGCCCGGCCCGACACCAGACGAACTGAAGAAGGCGGAGCAGGAGAAGCGCCAGGCTGAGGAGGCCAAAAAGAAAGCTGAGGAAGAGAAGCGCAAGGCAGAAGAAAAAAAGAAAGCCGAGGAAAAGAAAAAGGCTGAAGAAGCGAAGAAGAAAGCCGCTGAAGCCAAGCGGAAGAAAGAGGAAGAAGAAAAGAAAAAGCAGGCGAGCGTGTCGGATCGACTGGCGGCACTTCTCGACAAGGATCCGACCAAACGCGGGGCGCCGGCATCTGCGTCTGAGCCGACGAAGCCCACGAGCCATACCGGCCCAACGGCTGGAACACCAACGGGCACCGCAGCTGTTCTGTCCGTTTGCGAGCAGGACTTGCTGCGCGGCATGCTGCGCTCGCAGATTGCACGCTGCTGGCGTCTGCCTGGGGCAGGCGGTGGCGCTGAAACGCCGATCGTGACTCTGCGCTGGAAGATGCGACCGGATGGAACGCTCGATGGCGATCCACGAGTGGAACGTCCTGCATCCGGGCCGCTCGCGGGTCTCGCAACGGAGGCAGCGTTGCGGGCCGTGCGCGGCTGCCAACCTTATGATCTACCGCAAGACCTCTACGCGACCGGCTGGAAAGAGGTCATCTGGGAATTCGATCCGAGTTCCATGCTCTAGATTGCGCGGGCGTAGCGCTGATCCGAAGTCCGGTGGCGACTCCGCATTGACAGAAGCGTTTTTATGGAACCTGCTCGCGCCGCCAACCTGCTCGCCGAACGCGACCTGAGATTCCGATGACGGGTCCGGCCGGTTAGGCTGCAGCAACCCAACGCCCTGCAACGTAGCCAAACGCGACAGCATCGTTGTCATTGCGCATGGAGCGGATCAGATCGCTCTCATCGCGGATTTGAAGCGTCTGTATGTCCGGGAACTGCGTTGACTTGGGATCCTCCGCCGAGTCACGGCGCTCAAAGCCGTTGAGCAGGATCACTTCGCGGTTCGATACGGAGACCTTCGGGAATGCCATGGTGTACTCCAATCCTGTCCGAGCCCTCTACTGCCGGCACGACGGTCAACATGACCCCATCCGCTCCCCCTCCGTTGAGGGTCTGTCTATCTCCCCGAAATGTCCACACTATGACATCGAAAAATTTCACTTGAACGGTGGATAGTTCGCGTGCGTCGCAACATTCTCGTTGCGCTGCGCTGGTGGAGTTGTGTCGAGTCGCAGGATGAGACTGGAGGTGTCGAAACGTGCTCCGCCGGCGCGTTGAACATCCGCGTAGTAACCGTTGACGATCTCGGTGACAGGCAGTGGGGCGCCGATGCGGCGGGCTTCTTCGAGACATATCGCGAGGTCTTTGCGCATCCAGTCGACCGCGAAACCGAAGTCGAACCGACGCTCGTGCATGCTCTGCCAGCGGTTCTCCATCTGCCAAGACTGCGCGGCGCCCTTCGAAATCACATCGATGACGGCGGCCAGGTCGAGACCGCTTTTTTCAGCGAACGCGATCGCCTCGGCGAGACCCTGTAACAAGCCGGCAATGGCGATCTGATTGACCATTTTCGTCAGCTGGCCAGAGCCCGCCGGTCCGATGAGCCGCACCGAGCGGGCATAGGCGGCGAGCACCGGCGCGACGGTGTCGAAGTCCTGTTGTGTTCCGCCGGCCATGACGGCGAGCGTGCCGGCTTCGGCACCCGATTGACCGCCCGAAACCGGAGCGTCGATGAAGCCCAGTCCTCTTGCTCGCGCGACCGTGTCGAGTTCGCGGGCCAGCGTGGCGGAGGCTGTTGTGTGGTCCACGAAGACCGACCCTGGGGTCATCGTGTGGAAGGCGCCTTGAGGACCGATCGTAACGGAGCGCACATCCTCATCGTTGCCGACGCAGGCCAATACGATCTGCGCGTCACGCGCCGCCTCTGCTGGTGTGGCCGCTGGTGTTCCATCATATTGGCGGCACCAAGCCTCAGCTTTGGTTGGCGAGCGATTGTAGACGACGACATCGTGATTGCCGCGCGTCTTGAGGTGTCCTGCCATGGGAAAACCCATGACGCCGAGCCCGATGAAGGCCAGTCGTGCCATGATGCGTCGTCCTTTGCTGATTTCATGAACCTTTCTTGTGGTTCCACATGGGAGTCAAAACGACGGGCCGGGCATGATGCCCGGCCCGCCGATGTGCAATCGTCGTCTGGACTCACCGGCACGGGCGTCCGGTGACGACGCAGGTCGCTTTCAGCGTCCCGCTGCGGCAGTCGAAGCGCAGGCCGGCCGCCTTCTGAGAATTTGAGAACCATGTGGAACCA
>JAKALI010000609.1 GCA_021813195.1 Pseudomonadota bacterium | reverse complement strand
AGGACCGCCTGCGCGTCCTCGACGCCGTCCGCGACGCCAAGGTCCGCTGGGACTGACGACGTCCCCAAGGGCCCGGCGGCGCGGAGGTCCTTCGACCCTGGTTGCGCCCGCTCCGCCTCTCTACAATGTTGGCGTAGATCTCTGTAGCTCGGGGAATCGGCCCCGGGGCATCCACGACCCGGCCTCAACCGGGTGAGACCAGAGGCTTCCGGGGCCGTCGCCGGAGCCGCTGGTTTTTTTATGAACGATCGAACGCTGAGACGGTTCGCTGGCTCCGCCCTCCTCCTTGGGGTGCTGTCCGCCTGCGGCAAGAAGGTGCAGGAGCCCTCCCGCGTCCCAAATCTGACGATGCCCGTGTCCGCGTTTCCTTCGGACACCTTCAAACCGGCGAAGGAGGCATCCTCGTCCAAGGGGCCCGTCCAACTCACGTTGAGGCTTTACAAAACGAGGATCAAAGCGAACGAGTCCAGATGGATGGGCGGTTCGTTGTGGGTCCAGTTGGAGTTGGCCAACATGGGAGAGCTTCCGCTCACCGTCACGGACGACATGTTTTACCAGCCAACGGAGCCGTCGGTCAGCGAGAGTTCTCGTGTGACAGGAATCGCCTTGCGCGTTTTCGACGAAGAGGGCCAACCCCTTGGGTATGCCTATACCGTCGGTTGCGACCAGCAGTTGATCACCGATCCAAAGGCTCTCCCGATGTGGCGGCGCGTGTTGGACGCGGCGCGCTCCCCGGGCTCGAGGTTGCTCAGACCGGAGGACGAGACGCCTTGGTCGCGGAGCATGTTGGCGAAGGTGAAAGAGTCGCGGAGGAGGTGGCGCCAGCAGGGCTTGGGCGACTACGAAGTCGAATTGAAGTCCATTCGCTTCCTGCAAGACGAGCAGGATGTGAGAGATGATAAGAGCAAAGTGGATGGGACGACAAACCGCAGCCGCGAGCTGCTTCCAGGCGCCAGTGTCGCCAGCGTCCCTTACGCAGAGGCAGACCCTGGTGCCAACTGCTCGATCGTGCCTGGGCGGCCGCTTGGGCCGTATTCGGAACTTAGGGTCGGAGCTTTTTATCCCGGTTTCGCGCCTGGCAAGCGCTACTTCATCCAGGCGGTTTATGACGGCACCTCCCTGAAGAAGCTGGCGTTTGATAGTGAGAAAAAGCGTCTTGAACGCAGATTGAAAAGCGGGAAGCTTTCCGCTGATGAAGCGGCCCATGAGAAAAAGCGTTTTGCGAGGCTCTTCTACGGCACCGTTAGGGTCGAGACTCCGAAGATCGGATTCGAGGTCATGCGGTGAAGACGTTTTTGATGCCGCTTGTGATGATTCTTTTGCTCTGCCGAGCGGCGTACGCCCTTCATTCTGCCAGCCGTGAGGATCGGGAGCGGATCATCGTACTTTTGGACGATGCCGAACAGACTCAGAAAGATGTGGACGACATTGCGGCTGCGCTTCGCTCTTATCGCGAGCATCTAAAGTTCGATTTAAGCCAAGGGACTCCAGCGAACGTTCGCGAGGATCGCGATGAAATTGAGAATTTCCAGGAACAGCTTGAGAGCAGGATGGATCATTTGACGGTTGCGCGCGACAAGGCGATTCACCTGGCGCTGACTGCCTACGGTATTGTGCCAGCTGATGCTGACGGCGTACCTATAGCGCCCGCCGGCGTTTCCAGCATGCCTGACGAAGAGAGGGGCCTTCCCATTGTCTGGACACCTCGCGCGCAAGACAATGATCAGATGCGCCCGTATTGGGACAACCATGGACGTCAAAAGGCGGCATCGACCGGGCACCAAGTCTTCGCTCTGACGGGGAGTGACGGCATGACGGTTGTTGATCAATCGGCCTTCCGCCATGGGCCAGCCTTTCTTGCGTTGATTCTGTCGCACGAACTCATACATTTCCAGCAGTACACGACGCCTGGTTGGGGTTCAAATCTCACCGTTGCAGAGCAGGAAGTGGATGCTTGGAAAAGGACGAAGGGGAATATCGCGACGCTTGGATTGGCTGGCAAGGCAAAGGCATTCGCTATTGACCTGGCTGACTACAATCTAAAGCGCTACGAATCTGACGCGACCCAAGAGAAGATGTATAGATGGACTTTGGGATTATTCGGACATTCGCAAAAACCTGCGTTGATACATGAAAAAGCGCAGATATCTGAAGCCCGAGCGCGCTTCGACGACATCAGTCGGATCGTGGCGCAGGAGATCTCGCTGGCCAGGGAGGAGGCCCGGCGCGAGCAGGACGATGCCGCGAAAAATGCCGTGATCCGGGTTGCCCGTCTTGCGTGCGCAGACGTGAACAACGTGACGCAGCAGGACCTGGATTCAATCCCGACACCGGCAGATTCTTCGTTCGTCGTCGGAGACTTCCCCGGATCGGACAAGTGTGAGATGCGACTATTCCTCGATCTCGGAATGATTCTCGGCGGCGGAAAGCGATTGACTCTCGATGATGTCCGGAACGACTCGTGGTTCCTTGCTCCAGTGGCTCTCGCCCCGGCTCCAGCGGCGAAGGCAGACCCGACCACGACGGCGAGAGACGCTCGCGATCTGGCTTTGAAGATCTGTGCGAATCCCGCCTCCATTGGCGAAGGCGATCTTGCCATATGTGGAATTTGGGCGGGCCCATACGCCACGCTCCCAGGGTTCGACGAATACGAAGCATCGCTGACAGGCTGCGTCAAAGTGGCCTACGATAAGCTGGCGTCCGCGCTGGCGCGGCGCTGTCCGCACGACGCCGGCGTCGCCGAACGGTTCGAGCTTTACGCCTGCGGCGTAGAGCTGGCGAACGGCTTCGGCGAACTCACCGATGCGGCCGAACAGCGCGCGCGGCTGATCGCGGCGATGGGCGAAAAGCAGCAGCGCTACGGCGCCGCCTGGCCGCTCGACGAGGATTTCCTCGCCGCGCTCGCGCTCATGCCGCCGGCGAGCGGCGTGGCGCTGGGGCTTGACCGGCTGGCGATGCTGGCGAGCGGCGCGCGCCATATCAATGACGTGCTCTGGACCCCGGCATGATCCGCGACGCGCTCCCCCGCGACTACCCCGCCATCCGCCAAATCCTGCGTCACGCCTTCGGCCAGAATTACGAGGCCGATCTGGTCGAACGTTTGCGCGCCGATGGCGACGTGCTGTTAGAACTGGTCGCCGCCACTGACATCGCCCTGCAGGGCCACATCCTCTATTCGCCGCTTTCCATCGAACGCGACGGCGGGACGCTGGCCGCCGCGGCGCTGGCGCCGGTTGCGGTGCTGCCGGCGTTGCAGCGCGCCGGCCTCGGCAAAGCCCTGATCGAAGCGGGCAATGCTCGCTGCGCCGCTTTGGGACTGTCAGCGATCATTGTCCTGGGTCACCCGGACTATTATCCACGCTTCGGTTTTTCGGCGGCGACGGCGGACGCCTTGCAGGCGCCGTTTTCGGGGCCGGCCTTCATGGCGCTCGAATTGCAGCCCGGCGCGCTGAAAGCCGGCGGGCGCGTTCGCTATACGCGCGCGTTCGGCGTTTAGAGTTTTCGAATTGGTGCTATGGACCCCCGCATGAAACGCCTTCTCCTCCTCGCCGCTCTCGCGCTTGTGACGGCCTGCGCCTCCGTGGA
>JAKALI010000608.1 GCA_021813195.1 Pseudomonadota bacterium | reverse complement strand
GGGCGGCAGTGCCTGCGGCTTTGGGTCGGCTCGCTCTTCCGCTCCAGGCTGCCGGCTCGCAAGGGTTCGCACGAGACGGGCCTGCTCAAAATCCGTGGGTTGATATCCCCGTACCTCCAGACCCATCAGTTGCGCCGCGAACCAGGCCTCCCGCCGGAAGGAATCCGTGCCGCGCACGACGATCTCCCGCCATCCCCGCGCCTGGGCGATCGTCACCAGACTCCGAATGACCTCGGTGTTCTCACTTGGCGTTGTCAGTCGCCGGCCGCGGTCGGTAAACGCCCGCGCTCCGTCCGGGAAGTAGTACTTGCGCCCGACCTGCACGAAGCGGCGCCGAACGTGCTCCGGCACCGTCTGGTGATCCTCAGCGACCGACGGCGCCGTGACCGCCGATTCCTTCGGCTCCGATCGCGTCGATCGGGCCTGCTGGCCTATAGGCTCTGGCGGCTTGTCCGCGTCGGACCTGTCACCGGGCGTGCGGGCGCGAGGCACACTGATCGAGTTGACCAGCCGAGCGGATCGAACCGCCGGTGGGCTCTCACCGGGATCGTTGCGCTTGGGTTGGCTCTTGCGCTGTCGGGGTCTCGCTTGCTGGAGGCTGTTCCGGTCGCTATCACCGGCACCACTCGGTTCGGCACCGCCGACCGGCTTCGAGTTTTCAGAGTTCGTGTTGGTCGCCATACCTGTCTCCTACCGCGCGCGCAGAGTTTCCACGAACAGCAGTGCGGCATCCTTGATCTGCTCCGTCGACATCTGGCCTTCGCTCGGCAACTCGATGGCGTTGAAGTCCGCCGCGAAGTCCTCCAGCGTCAACGACTCGATGCGTTCGATGTCTTCAACCGTCGCGTCCCGCTCAAATGGCTTGCCATCGGGTTGCACGTCGACGTCCGCGACCTGGGAGTCGGTTGCCTGCCCAGGCGGCGGCTGCGCCTCGGCGGGCTTCTGCTGCGGGACGTCCGGTGCCGGCAACAGGCGGTGCGTGAAGCGCGAGTCCTCGAAGTAGCGGATCTTCCGGCAGCGGATCGGTCGTAAACCCTCGTAGAAGATGATCGCCTTGTCGTTTCCGAGCGCCTTGACCTCTTGGGGCAAGAGCAGCGCCCGCCGCTGCTCGCTCACGCTGACGCTGCGTTGCCGACGACCTTTCGCGTCCGCCAGATCCATCAGCGGCCGGGAGAGCGTCTTGACCTTGACAGTCGTGTTGCCAAGCTCGTCCGAGATCTCGCGCGCATCCACAATGTCCTTGGGCGCAAAGACGATGCGCGCCGCCAGACTCTTGAGCATGGTTTCCGCGCCGTTGTTTCCGTACACCTCGCGCAGTTGCGCCGGCGTCTGGATGACCAGGAGCACGCGCACGTTGTAGCCCGGCAGATAGGACACGGACTCCGCAATGATCGGGATACGGCCCAGCGCCGTGAATTCGTCCAGCAGCATCAGGACCTGACGCTTCAGTGTCGGATCGTGCTCTGGCAGCGTGCGCGTCTGCAGCCCGATGGCCTGCTGAAAAAACAGCGCCAGAACTGGCCTCAAGCGGTGTAGGTCGTCGGGATTCACACCGACATAGATGGACAGCGGCTTGCGGCGAAGTTCGCGCAAGTCGAAGTCATTTGCTGAGGTGGCGGCATCGAGGATCGGGTTCAACCACAAATCCAGACGCGAGGTGAACGTCTTTCGGATGCTGGAGGCCGTGACGGGCGCCAGATCGATGACGTCATAGAGCGCCCGCACGCACTGCGGGGACAGCGGGTACTTGCCGCTCTTGCGCCCCTCGATCACGCGCTTCCAGTGCTCGCCAAACCCCTCGTCATCGGACGCCATGCCGTGGCGCAGGACCTCCCCGATCGTCTTGGGCAGCGACGGCGTTTCGAACAGGTACAGTGCGATACCAAGAAACAACGACCGGGCACTTGCGGTCCAGAACGGATCCACATTCGGGGGATCGGGATACAGCATCTCGGCGATACGCTGTAGGTCGTTCACCCGCCGGATCGGGTCTTCCGACACGTAGAAGAATGGGTTCCACCGGGCTGTCCGGCCCTCTTCGGAAAAGGGGTCGAACAGAAAGCACTCCTGACCGTTCGCCGCCCGGAACCCGGCCGTCAACGTCCAGTTCTCGCGCTTGATGTCGACGCAGATGACCGAGTCGGGCCAATTGAGAAGGTTCGGGATGACCACGCCCGTACCCTTGCCGGCGCGCGGCGGGGCCGCAAGCGCCACCCCTTGTTGGCCGTCGAGCATCAGGCAACGCCGACCCACCCTGCCGAGGATGATGCCCCGATCGCCGAATAGACCGGCCGACACCAGCTCGCGGCGGGTGGCAAACCGGGCATCGCCGTGCAGCGACCGCCGCCGCGGCCACGCGAGGGCCAGTGTGCTCGCCAGCACCATCGCACCACCGGCGATCGTGCTTGCCAGCAGCTTCTTGCGGATTTCCTCGCGGTCGCTGTAGTAGTACCCATAACGCACGATTGTCAGCGGCGACGCTTCACGCGGATTCAGGTGCAGCGACCACAGAAGCACGTAACCGGACAGGTATGCTGCAACGAGGAGCGCCGCCGTGATGCCGACGGCGATCTTGAGCGCCCAAGTCCGGGCCGCCGAACTAGCGGGCGGCTGCCAGGGCGCTGCGCTTGCGTGCAGGGTCATACCAAATCTCTTTGATGAATCGCTCATGCCGATCCACGCCGAACTGGATCACGATGTCGACGAGCAGATACAGCAGGCTCTTGATGTCCGCGCGCGCAAGCTCGGAGCCCGCGCGGCTCTGCTTGACCAACAGCACCAGTTGCTCGAAGGCGAGCTCAGCGCTCGCCGCATGCACGCTCGTGATCGATCCGGGATGACCGGAGTTCACGTTACGCAGATAGTCGAACGCCTCGTCAGCACGCAGCTCCGCCAGCAGGATCCGATCCGGTTTCATGCGCAGGCACGCTTCGAGCAGTTGCCGAGGCGTCGTACGCGCCTGCCCTTGGTCGTCCTTGCTGTAGTAGAGCCGCACGTGATTGGGGTGATCGTCGAGAACCAACTCCTTGGCGTCCTCGATCGTGATTAGCCGTTCATCGGTCGGAATTTCTCGAATCAATGCCTTCGTGTAGGTGGTCTTGCCGGAGCCGGTCGGCCCGGACACGACGATGTTCTTGCGGCTCCGGACTGCCAGGCGCATGAACGTCTCATAGTCCGAAGCCTCGAGCAGGCGCAGCAGCTCGACTTCGGTCGAATCAAGCGCGTCGCTGGCGCGCCGCGTTGAGCGAAAGATTCCACTGGCACTGAGCTCGCTCAAGGACCAGACCGACTCGGATGGCCGTCGGATGGTGATGGCCACCGACCCCGCCGTGGTCGCCGGCGGCATGACCAGCTGCACGCGCTCACCGCCCGGGAGTGAGGCCGAGAGAATTGGCGATTCTTCATCAATGCGCTGGCGCGTGGAATTGGCGATCAGCTTGGCCAGGCGCCGACACCAGTCGAAGTCGGCAAATGGCAGAGGCTCGCGTTGCCAGCCCTTGCGAGTTTCGATGAATAGTTCGCCGGGTCGGTTAATGCACAGCTCCGTGATGTCCGGAGAGGCCAGGTACGGCCTCAATGGTCGCAACA
>JAKALI010000607.1 GCA_021813195.1 Pseudomonadota bacterium | reverse complement strand
TTACCTGCCCGAAGCCCGAGGGCGCATTCTACGTCTATCCCTCATGCGCTGGCGCCATCGGCAAGACCACGGCGAAAGGGACCAAGATCGTCACCGATGAGGATTTCGTGACGGCGCTGCTCGAAGAGGAAGGGGTGGCGGTCGTGCACGGAGCCGCGTTCGCGGGCAGTCCTGCGTTCCGCATTTCTTACGCGGCATCCAACGAGAGCCTGACCGAAGCCTGCCGGCGCATCCAGCGCTTCTGTGCGGCGTTGCGGTAGTCAATCCCAATCGTCGTTGCTCGTAGATGGGAGGCGCGGAGTGTTGGAAGGTGTCAGACACATGCCAGCGCCCGACACTGCTGCCATGCCATACAATGGCTCTTAACTGGACCCGAAAAAGCCGCTTGCAGTCTCCTCGTCGTGGACGAAACTGATGTTGAGGAGGCAACTGCGCTGGTCTTTGGTTGCTGAACGTGGCACGCGGTTGGAGCCCAAGCACGTGATCACGGCCGCTGTGGTTTTGGGGCCAATGACAGTGCGAAACACTCCGCGATAGAGGCGATCTCTCAGGCGGCAGTCGCCGAATAGCTCGAGATTTTGCCCAATGCGCCCCTCGATGATGCGCGGAGCGGGATTGTCATGAGCGCCAGCGCTCACGGGTTGCCACATGCTGGACGTGATAAGCAGCGCGAACTCCAGACCCACTGATGCGTGATGCAGAGGCCTGTGGCGACATGACGAATGCGCATGCTTGGGCGAACGCGTTAGTGGCTCCCCCAAGGTTAGAACGGAATCTCATCATCAAGTGAGGAGTCGAAGGTCTTTGAGCCGCTCTTGGTGCCGCGTTTGGGCTCCGAATAGCCGCCGGACGATACAGCATATCCGGGGTCCGCGCCGTAGTCGGCTTGACCACCCTCCTGGAGGCCCGCACCGGCCCCAGGTCGACCGTCTAGCATCGTGAGCGCCGCGTTGTATCCCTGGAGGACGACCTCGGTCGAATATTTCTCAACACCGGACTGATCGGTCCATTTGCGGGTCTGCAGTTGTCCCTCGATGTAGAGCTTGGAGCCCTTGCGGACATACTGCTCGACGACTTTGCAAAGCGGTTCGCTGAACACGACCACGCGATGCCACTCCGTCTTTTCCTTGCGTTCGCCGGTGGCCTTGTCACGCCATGTCTCACTGGTCGCCAACGACAAGTTCGCGATCGGCCGGCCATCCTGCGTGCGGCGGATTTCCGGGTCCTTGCCGACGTTGCCGACGAGGATCACTTTGTTGACCGAACCGGCCATGTGCCAAACTCCTTTTTCAACGCGCCCCTTATCCGGCGCCGGGCAGTCTTTCGATGTGTCACCCCTGCGGGACGGGGTTGACTTTGAGCCGCCGCCTCATGCTCAGTCGTTCCGCGCGTTGCGAGCCGACGGCTGCGCATGACGATCCGGTGGCGGCGACTCGTCCTAAGCTAGCGCGGGCTTCTGGCTGGCGCGCGCCGCTATCAGCATTGTCCACCAGATTGCCGTGCGTTCGCCGCGGACCCCTCTCCGACGGCACTGCCGTCGCATTTGTTTCAACGGTCCTTCGATTCAACTGTCGTTCATTTTTTGTTCTGGATATATCGAATTGAGCCGTTCCGCAAGATCGAATGAGAGGTACGCGCGGCAGCGGTGCCAATGCGGTATTCGTCGCATAGGAATTCAAGCGCAAGGCGCGATCCGGCCAACCCGTTCAGACGTTAGGGATGCATGACAGCGAGCTCGACTGCGAACATGGACCTTCAGCCCCAAATCAACCCGCAGGGCAGACGCACCTACGAGGCGGTTGCTCTTGCGTGCGCTGTATTCGCGCTTTCGGCGGTAGGTCCGGCCTCACGTGCCGCCGAATCCGAGCGTTTCCGTTTGCGCACAGATCATGCGACGCGGCACTTTGAGGTCGGCTGCATTGACCACCGCAGCTTGATGTTCGTGGTGGGCAATACCGAAGGCGATGATCCGGAGGCTGCGCGGCTGCTTGCCGAGCGGGACTGCCGCCCGTTGGTAGCCGGAGCCTCGTACGTCAAATGCGGTGGTGGCGGATTAGTCCATCCCGCACGGGGCGCGCCACTGCCCTACACAGCCTACTGCCGCATTGGGGTGGCGGATTTTCAATTGTACGTGCTCGATCTGCTGATGGAGCGGATCGTGGCTGGCGAAAGTGGCGCGGCTGCGAAGCCGAAGTGAGGTCCCGCACCTCCGCTTTTCGCACGTGGGTATGGGAGAGTGCGTCACGCGAGGATTACTCGCTGCGCGCCACATCGGCAGCAAACGAGAAGTCCTTGTAGACGGTGGGCAACATGGTCTTTGCCGCTGGACAATCCTCCGATTTGAGGGCCTCGAAAAGATACACGAGATCGCCCTTGAATCCGTGGGTTTTCGCCCGGCGCGCGATTCCAGTGGCAACGGCCCCGTTCGACCAGCGCGCCTTGCACATGGCCCGGGCCAGATGCGCATTGAGGCGGTCGGTGAAGGGAGCCGCGCCGACGCTCGATCCTCCGATGGGTGATCGGAACGTCTGCCATTTTGCTCCGGCAGTACTGTCGCTCCAGGTCTTGATTGGTTGTTCGCCAAAGAGTTGCTGCAGGGTGTCTGCGCCACGCGCGCGCTGTGTTTGATCGCGGACCCCATCGAGAACACGCCGCAAATTGGCTTCTTCCGACGGCTCCAACGGTTTGAGGTTCAAGTCGGCGAAATCGGCAAGGCCAGTGGCGTCGGTCTGCGGTGGCGCCGTTGCCCAGACCCCTGCGCCGCGCAAATCCGCCGCCACGATCGAAGCCCCCGTCAAATCTGCCCCATACAGGCGGGCCTGTTGGAGGCTCGCAGCCTCCAGATCCGCGTCATTTAAGTTTGCGCCATGCAAATTGGCATAACTGAGCAGGGCGCCCTGCAGGGACGTCGAGGACAGATCGGCGAATTGCAGTTGCGCGCCTGTGAGGTCGGCGCCTTGCAGCGAGGCGAGAAGAAAGCTTGCACCCTGAGCTTGGACGCCCCCGGTCAAATCCGCCTTATCGAGCACGGCGCTCGAGAGATTGGCGCCCGCCAAAATGGCGTACGTCAACACGGCGCCCTCGGCTTTCACTTCCTCCAAGTTCGCACCGGTCAGATCGATGCCGCTTAGTTCCGCATTTTCTAATCGGGCCCGCTTGAAAGTGGCGCCAGAAGCCCGCACGCAGCGCGCAAGTTGCCGGTTGCCGGAAAGAAGGTACTCGGTCAGGTCGGCGCATTGTAATTTCGCTCCTGACAGATCGGCGCCAACAAAACTCGCACCCTCCAGATCGCTGCCTGTGAAGTCTGCGCCTTGGAGCAGCGAGCGATCCAGTCGGGCGTAACGCAGATCACGGTTGCGCAGGGCCAGCAACGCATCTTCGCCGCCATTGCGGGTGCGTGCGAGATCGGTGTCGGTAACGACGAGGTTGCGGCGGAAAATGCCGAACAAGGCACCATCGGACCCGCTATTGAGAAAGGGGAGCGCAAATCCGCTCACATAGGTTTTGGCTGCCCCGTCGGTGCGCTCAGCGGCATTTCCGAGGGCAGACTGCGCAATACGGTCTAATCGCTCGCCTGGCACTGTGGCGAGAA
>JAKALI010000606.1 GCA_021813195.1 Pseudomonadota bacterium | reverse complement strand
TCGCGCTGTAGAGCCACGCATGGGGATCGTCGCCGGCCCATATGTCCATAACGAGAATGTAGAACTGCGCCGAGCGCGCGATGTGCGTTTTCCTTCGCTCAGCCACGAATCGTCTCAAAGCCATGCCAGTGAGCAGCGCACCAATGAAGGCTATAGCGAGAGAGACGTTCACAGGATCGCTCATTGAATCATTCCTTGGACAATCACACCGAGCCTTTCGGTTACCGGCAAGCGCCGCTAGCTGCGATTATCCCATCCTTGTCTGTTTTCTAGCACATGTCGGGGCCGTGAGCTACATGCGGCGGCCCGTTGCACCAGCCTTGCACACGGGCTTGAAAACAAAATACCCGCCGATCGAATCGAAGGTGGACTACTGCGGATTCCGACGAAGTCGCCTGTATGTATGTCCGATATGATGGCGCCCGTTCGGGCGATTCCGGCTAACGCTCCCCGCCGCGCGGCTCGTCCCTTCGGGGAAAGATGCGCCGATCGACGCTTTGAAGGCTGGTGCGGGCGGCCGGACTTGAACCGGCACAGATCCTTCGACCCTACGGAGTCGGCCGTTAAGAAGCCTGCATGAGGGCTGAAGCTGGGCTATCGGCGTCGAGGATCGCGATGAGGATCAGGCACAAAAGAAGCCTGAGCCAACGCAGGACGAGGCGGAGATTGTAGCCGACGGCCGAGAGCACGGCATTGGCGTGATCACCATCGCGACCCTTGAGGTAATTTCGGCCGAGGTACCCGTCGCTCTTCATATGCCCGATCACCGGCTCGATGGCGGAACGGCGCCGGAGTTCGCGTTTAATCGCACCATGGACTCCGCGCTTCTATCCGGAGATGAACACCCGCAATGGCCGCGGCGCCTTGTGGCCGCGATAGCCGTTGTCGACGTAGACCCGCTCGATTTCGCGCCCGGTCAGCGCCTGGGTCTCTTCGATCACGCCGGCCAGCGTGTGGCCGTCGAATGGATTGTGGGAACGACGAAGCGCTGACCCTGGACACCGATATGGGGTTCATCTTCGTGTGCCTGCCAGTCGCGCATGGGGCGGGAGGCCATACGGCATTCGCGTTCCATCCCCTCGGGCCAGCGGGATGGAAAGCAGGCGCGTTCTTCACCGGCAGGAGTAGCGTGCTCGACGCCATCCGGTTGAATGCGTTTGTGCGCTACGTCGGTGTGACGCCGTTGGCGCTGGAGAGCGCGGGCACGGCGCTGACGCCCGACCCGACGACCACCCAGCTCTGGCTGGCGGTGGCGCCGCACGGTTCGCGGGGCGCGCAGATTCTGGTGGCGGATCAACAACCGCGCAGGACGTCATCGTGGAGGCGGCGCTGATCCGCTTCCGCCCTATCATGATGACGACTTTCGCCGCCATGATGGGCGCACTGCCAATCGTGTTCAGCACGGGCTTGGCCGCCGATTCCCGGCGGCCGCTCGGATTGTGCGTAGCAGGCGGACTGCTGCTCTCCCAGCTTCTGACGCTCTATATCACACCGGTGATCTATACCTATCTCGACGGATGGAACGTGCAATTCCTGAAGCCCGGCAACGGCGAACGCTATCTATCCTGACGCCGTGCGAGCAATTTATGAAGACAACTGATCCCTTGGATCTGGAGGAGATGTCTCGAACGTCATCTCGGCCCGCAAGCCCGGATTGTTATCAGACAAGGCGATTTCTGCACCATGATACTTCAATATTGCCGCCACCAAAGACAGACCGAGTCCGCTTCCAGGTGTGGAGCGACTCCGTTCAAGGCGGTAAAAACGCCGGAAAACACGTTCGTGCTCAGCAGCGGGAATACCCGATCCCCGATCGCTCACAGACGCAATCGCTGAACCTGCTGTTTCGGCAAGCAGCACTTCTATCGACCCGCTGGGCGGAGAATGGGTCATGGCGTTCTCGATCAGGTTGGCGAACACCTGGGTCAGCATCGTCTTGTCTCCAGACACGACCACACCGGGTTGGATATCGACCGTCAGAGAATGACCACTATCTTCGGTCGCCGGCCGATAGATATCGGCAATTTCGACAAGCAATCGGGACAGATCGACCGGCACCAGCGTGATCCCTGCGGCGCCGCTCTCGATTTGTCCGATCCGTAGCAAGGCCGAAAATGTCGCGAGCATGGTCTCACTCTCGGCGATCGCCTGCTCGACGGCTTGCCGGTAATCCTCGATGGTGGAGTCATCGGAATGTGCGGACTCGAGGCGATGACGCAGGCGCGTCAGCGGCGTCCGCAAATCATGGGCAATATCGCTGGAAATCTGCTGCACGTTCTCCATGAGCGCTGAAATCCGGTCCAGCATCGCATTGAGTGTGTGAACCAGTTGGTCGAATTCGTCGCGGGTACCGCGCTCAGGAATGCGGTTGGAAAGATCACCGGCCATGATGGCTCGGCAGGTTCTTGTGATGGCGTCCATTCGCCCCAGAAAACCGTTGCTGAGCAAGATACCGCCAGCGAGGGCCACGACAAGCGTCGCGGCCAGAACCCAGGCGAAGGCATGCAGCATGCTTTCCTCTGCGGAGATCCCGACATAGAGGTCGCGGCCGGCAAAGACATAGAGGGAGGAAGACAGGAGTCGCCCTTGGCCGACGATTTCATGATCACCCCGATCTTCTCCGGTGAGGGGATGGGGGACTGGGATGTGATGTTCGCCGGAAACCGGAGGCATCGCCGGAAGATTGCCAGCCAGCTTGACCTGCGAAGTGGTTTCCAGAAGCAGATAGTCGTTCCCGTGGGTACCGAACAGACGCTGGTGAACGACTTCTTTAGCTTCCGAGACACCCTCGGACCTATAACCGGCTTCAACAGAGTCGAGGTCATGCAAAATTGCGTTCTGCAATTGGTCATAAAACGCCTGATGCGAGATCGTGTAGACAAGCGCCATCAAACCCAGCATCGCGCCCAAGATGAGCGCGGCAAAGATAGCCGTGAGGCGGAAGCTCTCGGTGCGAAACAGCCTAGTCAGCACGGAGCAAATACCCCGCACCGCGAACGGTCTGGATCGCGCTCCGCTCAAAACCACGGTCCAGCTTGGTCCGGAGGCGGCTCATGTGCGATTCGACAATATTGGTCTTGGGATCGAAGTGCATTTGCCAGACGTTCTCGAGCAGCATGGTTCGTGTGACGATCTGACCGGCGTTCCGCATCAGATATTCGAGTACCCGGAACTCCTGCGGCTGCAAGTCGATACGCTGGTTCCCACGTGTCACGGTTTGCGTCGTCAGATCGGCCTCTATATCGCCCGCACGAAGGTGTGTCTTGATTTCCGCGCCGATGCGCCTGGTACGGCGCGCCAAAGAGTTGACGCGTGCCACCAACTCGGCAAGCGCAAACGGTTTGGTCAAGTAATCGTCTGCACCGGCTTCGAGTCCATCCACGCGATCACGGATTCCACTCATGGTGGTCAGGAACAAGATCGGGATTTCCACGCCTTCCGAACGTAAGGTCTTGACAATCTCGACACCTTCCAGACCCGGCAACATGCGATCAATGACAGCAACGTCATGGGCGCGCGTCCGCCCTGCCCTCAGACCCGACGGTCCGTCGGCGGCGACTTCAACCCAATAGCCGGCTTTGCGCAGGCCATTT
>JAKALI010000605.1 GCA_021813195.1 Pseudomonadota bacterium | reverse complement strand
CGTGCCTTGCGCTGGCTCTCCACGGTGGCTTGATCCTCTCAGCCGTCAATCCGGCGAAAGGTGAGACCGTCAAAACACCCGAGCATGAAAACACCTACATCCGCGACACGATCAGCTACTCGATCGGCACGCTTGGTATTCACAGACTGGGTCTTTTCCTAGCCTTGAATGCAGGTTTCTGGAGCGCGGTGTGCATCATCATCTCAGGACCGCTATGGGCCGACGGTGATCCGTGGGTCGACTGGTGGAACTGGTGGCTTGAGTTGCCCATCTGGGCCTACCGGAACTGAGGGAGTGACATGACATGACTCAATATCAGAACATCTTCACTCAGGTTCAGGTGCAAGGCCCCGGCGAGGCTGGCGTTGCCCTACCGTTCGGAGATTCCGAGCGGCAAGGGAAGCTCCGCTTCAATTACTGGCTCGGCAAAATCGGCGATGCGCAAATCGGCCCGGTTTATCTGGGAACGCTCGGCTTCCTGTCACTCGTGTGCGGCATCATCGCGATCGAGATTATCGGGCTCAATATGTGGGCCTCGGTGAACTGGGATCCAATCGAGTTCATCCGACGCCTGCCGTATCTCTCGCTCGACCCGCCGAAGCCCGAGTACGGCTTGAGCATACCGCCTCTGAAAGAGGGTGGCTGGTGGCTGATGGCCGGTTTCTTCCTGACGCTGTCCATCCTCTTGTGGTGGGCGCGTATGTATCGCCGGGCCCGCGCGCTTGGCATGGGCACGCACGTCGCCTGGGCGTTCGCCTCCGCCATCTGGCTCTATCTGGTGCTGGGCTTCTTCCGCCCGATCCTGATGGGCAAATGGAGCGAAGCGGTACCCTTCGGCATCTTCCCGCACCTCGACTGGACGAACAATTTCTCGATCGTCTACGGCAACTTGTTCTATAACCCCTTCCACATGCTCTCGATCGCATTCCTGTATGGCTCAGCGCTGCTGTTTGCCATGCATGGTGCGACGATCCTGGCGGTAAGTCGCTACGGCGGTGAACGGGAATTGGAACAAATCACCGATCGCGGAACGGCATCGGAGCGTGCGGCCTTGTTCTGGCGCTGGACCATGGGCTTTAACGCCTCCATGGAATCCATCCATCGCTGGGCGTGGTGGTTTGCGGTGCTGTGCACGCTGACCGGCGGCATCGGCATCCTGCTCACCGGAACGGCCGTCGATAACTGGTACGTCTGGGGCGTCAAGCACGGCCTCGCCCCTGCGGCTTACCCGTAACCGGCGATCTGACTGGGACCGTGAGCGACCTTCGCGCTGCTAACGCTACAGCTCTCTAACTGATCTCAAACAAAACACCCCGCGCCATTGAGTTGGCGCGGGGCTTTGATTTAAAGGGAGCAAGACAGCACGGGTCGCATTCTGGCTTATCGACCGGTGAGCTGGCTGTGATCACGTCCCACGCATCGAATTCGAATTACTTTGCGCCAGCGACGGTGCCGCCGCCGAGCCAGCGAGAATACCACCATCGATATGGAACTCTGCGCCCGTGATGTAAGAGGATTCGTCGCTGGCAAGCATGACGGCGACGGCCGCGACGTCCTGTGGGGCTCCGAATCGGCGAAGAGGCGTGTCCGCGACGAACGCCGCGATGTTTGACTCCCGCTCCGCTCCCTCACCCAGCATCGGCTCCCACATGGGCGTCAAGATGGCGGCCGGGTGGATGGAGTTACACCGGACCGTCCATCCCTGCTCGGCGCAGTAGAGCGCGACGGATTTGGTGTGATTGCGCACACCGGCTTTGGAAGATGCATACGCGGCCGCCCCAGGTATGCCGACGATGCCCGATCGCGACGACATGTTGATGATCGACCCCGTTGTGCGGGGGCGCATGACCCGCAGTGCGTGTTTACATCCCAAAAACACGCCATCGAGATTGGTTTGATGCACGGCGCGCCAATCGGAAAGCGAAGCCTGCTCGGGATTGTGGCCTTCGAGGGTTGTTTTGAGCCCCGTGATCCCGGCATTGTTTACGAGGATGTCCAGCTTGCCATCTCGGGCCACCACCTCATCCAGGACGTTGATCCAGTCATCTTCTTCCCGGACGTCGAGACGGCGGTAGGTCGCAGATGATCCGAGGCGCGCGGCGCATGCGGCGCCCTCCTCGTCGCGAATGTCCGTCACCCAAACGACTGCCCCCTCGCGTGCAAAGGCATCAGCGATGGCAGCCCCGATGCCACGGGCCGCCCCCGTGACGAGTGCGATTTTGCTTGCCAAGCGCATGATCTCGAACCCAGGTTATCGGATACCTGTGCGCCGCCCCTGCCACCAGCATCGAGCAGGCCCCCATCTCTGGCCAAGGCGGCCATGCGCCTTTCATCCACATCATTCTTGGAAGGTTGGCGCGCCCGGCAGGATTCGAACCTGCGACCTTTGGATTCGGAATCCAACACTCTATCCAGCTGAGCTACGGGCGCGTGCGCAACATAGGTATCCGCGCGCAAGAACGAGACGGTGATAGCCGATCCGGCAGTACGACGCAAATGCTTGGCGGGTACCCATGACCCTGCGCGGCGGTACCTCCTCGTGACAATGACGGCGAGAGAGCAAATTTTACGAGCTGCGGAGCGCCTTACGGTCCGGCTGCGATGAGGGGCCACGACGGGCCGGTTCTACGCGGGCCGCCCTCGCCGGAGTTCCGGCTGGCGGAGCAAGCGGAATGTGGTGCTTGCGGGCTAGGCCAGGCTTGAGATAGCTCTCCACCCATGAGTCTCAAAATCCGCATCATACCCTGTCTCGACGTCAAAGACGGGCGCGTCGTCAAGGGTGTCAATTTCGTCGATCTGATCGACGCGGGTGATCCCGTGGAAGCGGCTGCCGCCTATGACTCGGCCGGCGCCGACGAATTATGCTTTCTCGACATTACCGCGAGCCACGAGGATCGCGCGACCATTTTGGACATTGTGGAGCGCACGGCTGAGCGCTGTTTCATGCCGCTCACGGTTGGCGGGGGCGTGCGCACGCTGGAGGACATTCGCAAACTGCTCGAAGCGGGCGCCGACAAGGTCTCCATCAACACGGCCGCCGTCCAGCGGCGCGAGATCGTTCGCGAGGGGGCGGAGAAGTTTGGAGCGCAGTGCATCGTCGTTGCAATCGATGCCAAAAAGGTCTCAGGCGAAGGCGAACGTGCGCGCTGGGAGATCTTCACCCACGGCGGGAGAAAGCCGACTGGCCTTGATGCGGTGGACTATGCGCGCGAGGTCGTCAGTTTGGGAGCGGGCGAGATCCTGCTCACCTCCATGGATCGCGACGGCACGAAGTCAGGTTTCGATATTGAGCTGACACGTGCGATCGCGGATGCGGTCAGCGTGCCGGTCATTGCCTCAGGCGGTGTGGGTAGCCTCGATCATCTCGTCGAAGGCGTCAAGGACGGGCATGCCAGCGCCGTGCTGGCCGCGTCGATCTTCCATTTTGGCACACACACCATCGGCGAGGCGAAGCGCCATATGGCGGCGGCGGGGATTCCCGTGCGCATGGATGGCGCGTGAGCAAAGCCGTGCGCCGTCAGGGCGCGGCGGCATAGGAAACAGCAAGCCCGGCAGCGGCGGTGATTGCAAGCGTTACGACGACGGATTGAGATC
>JAKALI010000604.1 GCA_021813195.1 Pseudomonadota bacterium | reverse complement strand
ATCTACTTATTGATCCGACCCTAGCCGCTGAACACGGGCCACTGCCGCAACGATTCTTCGCCCCATGAGATACGTTGGATACGATCGCTGTCGAACATCGCGCGGACTGCTCCTCCCGCGGCGCCAGATCGCGATCGGCGCTCTCACGCCGATCCTCATGTTCGTATCCATTGGCCTGCTCGTATTGAGCCGGCTCGATCACGGTTATATTGATCACGTTCGGTGGCGCGCCGCCGAACTCATGCGGCCCCTTCTGAGTGCGGTACTTGTGCCCCTCGAGCCTTTCCGGAATCTGGCGAAAACGGCATCCCAATACGCCGGACTGGCCGCAGAGGCGGAGCGGTTGCGCAACGAAAACCAGGCGCTTAAAGGCTGGGAATGGCGCGCGCGGGAACTGGAGCGCCGCCTCGGTGAGTTGGAGGCGGCGTCCAATACAGCGCGCGATAGCGCACTACCCTTCATCACCGCGCGCGTGATTTCGAATTCTTCCAGCGCCTTCGTCCGCAGCGTGATGATCAATGCGGGCCGCGAGCAGGACGTAAAGATCGGCTACCCCGTCCTGGGTGCCGACGGGCTTGTCGGACGCATTGTGGACACCGGATTCTCCACGGCCCGCGTTATGTTGTTGACGGACGCACAAAGCCGCATCCCCGTCCTCGTCGGCACGAAACCCGTGCATGCCGTGCTGGCTGGCAACAATGGTCCGCGTCCGCGCCTGATATTCTATCCATCGAGCGCCGAGATTGCGCTGGGAGATGACGTTTCGACGTCTGGCGTCGGCGGTTTATTTCCGCGCGGACTGCGGATTGGCACCATCGCCACAATCGGCGATGTCATCGAGGTGCACTTGCATGCCGACCCCGATACGATCGAGTATGTGAGCTTGTTGTTCTACGTATCTCCGGAGCTCGAGATCCTGGGAAGCATCCCGCAATCGAGCCGATCTGCAGCCCGCGGACGTCCCTCCGCTGATGCGCCGTAGGTAGGCCGAGAGCAAAATGAGCGTCGCCGGTCAATTTGCCCCCATCGTCAGCGTTTTTCTTCTCGCTCTGATAGCCGTGCTGCCGTGGGGTCTACCACCCGATGCGCGCTTCGTTCTCCCGCTGTTGCCGGTCATCGCCATCCTGCATTGGGCCACGGCCGATCGCACCCGATTGTCTCCAATCGTTGCATTCTTGGCTGGGCTCGGTGTGGACATCCTGACCAGCGGTCCGCTTGGCTATTGGTCCCTGATCTATCTGGTCGGACTTGCGCTCGCGCCGAGAATTCAGAACGTTGCTGAGCAGCATGGCCGATGGGCGCGCTTTTTCGGCGTGATCATCGTCCTCTTCTTGCTCATCACGTTAGCCTGGACTATCGCGTCATTCTTCTACCTTGAGCTCGCAGATTGGCGGCCGTTCGCCTGGGCTGGCATCCTCGCCTGCGCGCTCTACCCGCCACTGGTCTTCTTTCTGGGTTTGTTTGAGCGACAAGGTCCTCGACGCCTCAACGATACTCTGACCAGGGGGCGCTGATGCGTATGCCAAAGGATGACCCGAATTCGTTGCTCGCCAAGCAGTCCACTCGCCGCGCACTTTTGATCGGTGGTCTGCAGGCCGCGGGGCTCACGCTCATTGGCGCACGACTGTATCATTTGCAAGTGATGCAAGGTCGACTTTTTGCGCCGTTGGCCGATGATAATCGTATTAGTCAACGTGGGCTCACGCCGCGCCGTGGCAACATTCTGGATCGGGGCGGTCTGCTGCTAGCCTACAACGAGCAGCGCTACCGCGTGTCGATGCTGCCCGGTACAGTCGCTGACATGCGTGAAAGCCTCACGCGGCTTGCGAAGCTGATCCCACTCAGTCCTGATGAGATTGAGACCATCGTCGCACGGGCTCGCAAGTCTCCTCGCCGTCATCCCGTTGCTGTGCGCAGCGCGTTGAGGTTCGAGGATATCGCTCGCGTTGGCCTCATGTTGCCGCATCTGCCGGGTGTCGAAATCGATACCGACATGACGCGCCGCTATCGCGATGGACACGTCGCGGGACACGTTGTGGGTTACGTTGGCGCCGTCGACCGACACGCACTCGACGACGATCCCATATTAAGACTGCCGAATGCCCGCGTTGGCAAGGCCGGCATCGAACAGGGCATGGATCTGGAACTGCGCGGCGAGGCCGGTCTGCAAAAGTTCGAGGTCGACGCGCGCGGCCGCATCGTCCGCAATCTGGAGGAACTCGCGCCCTCCGATGGCGTGGACGTGATGGTTACGATCGAGTCCCGCTTGCAAGCGCGGGTCATCGAGCGGCTCCGCAATGAAGCACGTGCAGCGCTCGTCGCTCTGGATGTGCTGAGCGGAGAAGTCGTCGTCATGGCGTCGGTACCGACATTCGATCCCAACGACTTGACGGCCGATTTCGACGAAGCCCGTTGGAATGAGTTGCAGACGAATCCGCACAATCCGTTGCTCAACCGGGCGATCGCAGGGCTCTATCCACCCGGCTCTACGTTCAAGATGGTGACAGCGTTGGCCGCCCTCGAGGCCGGCACGATAACATTGGATGAGCAAATTGCGTGCAGCGGCGCCTTCGCGTTTGCCGATCAGACCTATCGCTGCTGGCGCCGGGATGGGCATGGACGAAGCGACCTGAAGCGCGCCTTAAAGGAGTCCTGCGACGTCTACTTCTATGAGCTTGCCGAGCGCACGGGCATCGACCGGATTGCCACCATGGCGCGCCGGCTTGGTCTCGGCCAAATCTACGCCTGCGGAATAGGCCAACAGAAAGCGGGTCTCATCCCCGACACCGGCTGGAAACGTGCGCGGCTTGGCAAAAGTTGGCTCCGCGGCGAAACCATCCTGGCCGGAATTGGCCAGGGCTACGTTCTGACCACGCCGCTGCAGCTGGCCGTCATGACCGCGCGGCTCGCAACCGGCCGCGCCGTCGTGCCGACACTTGTGCGCCGGCCCGGTGAGCCCCTGCCCGACACCCCCCTCTTTCCCAAACTCGATGTCCCCGATCGCTGGCTTGAAGCCATTCGATCTGCAATGGTCGACGTGGTGCACGAACAGGGTGGAACGGGTGGCAGCGCCGACCCGGACATCGACGCAGTTTTGATTGCCGGCAAGACGGGTACATCCCAGGTGCGATCTTCTGGCGGCGCCGGCGATAACACCGGGGACATCGACTGGGAGCTTCGCGATCACGCGTTGTTCGTGTCCTACTTCCCGGCACTTTCCCCGCGCTACGCTGTCGCCGCGGTCGTGGAACACGGCGGCGGAGGCGGAGCAACGGCTGCACCAATCGTCCGCGATGTGATCCGACTTCTCATCGAGACCGACCCCGCACGCCGCCTGGCAGAAGCCGCGGTCGCTGCCGATCCCTTACACGCCCGGTCGCCAGAGGAAGCCCCCTAATGGATGGCGCTCAACTGTGGCGAGAACCAACGGCGTCCGCGCGCATCTGGAACGCGAATTGGGCGGTCCTCGCACTTATGACGATTCTCGCAGGGATCGGCATCGCGACGCTCTACTCGGTCGAGGGCGGATCCTTTCAACCCTGGGCGCAAAATCACGGCCTGCGCTACCTCATCGGCATGGCGCTGATCCTTTTGATC
>JAKALI010000603.1 GCA_021813195.1 Pseudomonadota bacterium | reverse complement strand
ACGATGGCCAAGCCGAGCCCCGCCCCTTCGCCACGGCGCTGGCGCGAAGGATCCACGCGGTAAAAGCGATCGAACAAATGGGGCAAATGTTCGGATGGAATGTTGCCGGGATTACATATTTCAATCCTGACCCACCGCTCGTCCTGCGACAAGCGCAGATGGACGGATTGACCGTGCTGCGTATATCGGATGGCGTTGGCGATCAGGTTGCTGAGTGCGCGGCGCAACATCTCCCGATCACCCTCGACTCGGCCGACTTGCCCGTTCAGTTCGAGCGAGACCCCACGGTCCTCCGCCCAGGCTTCGAAGTAGTCGAACAAGCTGCGTATTTCCGCATGCAGGTCAATTCCCGCGGCGTCGCGTCGCATCGGCCCCTGCTCGGCTTGCGCCAGGAACAGCATGTCGCTGATCATCGCGCCCATACGCTCGAATTCTTCAAGGTTCGAATACAGGATTTCCCGGTAGGCGTCCACGTCCCGGGCCTTTGACAGCGCGACCTGGGTTTGCGTCGTGAGATTGGTCACAGGGGTGCGCAGCTCGTGAGCGATGTCGGCCGAGACGTTACGCAAACGCGCGAAGCCTTGCTCGATCCTGGTCAACATGGCGTTGAAGGCGGCCGCCAGATCCACGAGTTCGACTGGAACATGCTTTGGATCGAGGCGTGTGTGCAGCCGCTCAGTTGTCATTTCTCGCATGCGCGCGCTGATGCGGCGCAGCGGCGCGTGCCCTTGGCGTACGGCTAAGGCTGCGACAAGAACGCTGATGAGGCTTGCCATCAACGTCCCCGCCCAAAGAGCATTCTGCAATTCCCGTAAATACTGGAGGTGGAAGTCGATCGCAGTGGCGACGACGACCGTTTTGTTGCCACTACGCAAGACCGCTCCTCGGTAGACGTGGTGATCGGTTCGCCAGATATGGAGCGTATCTAAAGTCAAATGCGTGGTGGCGGGCACCTTTTCGCCCAAGGCATCGAGATCTGGTGCAGTCGTTCCGTACAGCAGCCGGCCATTAGCGTCACGGACGACAAAGTACACATCGTGGCCTCCCGCGATCGCGTCGACGAGTTCGTGGGACTGTGCCACCCCAGACGAAGAAGCCCCATCTCGATGAAGCGCTGCATCCACCGATGCCCAAGCTGATTGCAGTTCGGCCAGATCCATCCGGGAAAAATGCCGCTGGATCGAATATTCGATGCCCCATGCAGAGAGTACGAATATCGCCGTTGTCACCAAGCCAACCAGACTTGTGACGCGAACCGCCAGCGACATGGGGCGGCGTGTTCGGTTCTCAACGCCCATCGGGGACGTCCAGGGTATAACCCATACCGCGCACGGTCTGGATCAACTTGGGCTCGAAACCATCGTCGACCTTCGCTCGCAGCCGACGAATGGCAACATCAATCACATTCGTGTCACTGTCGAAGTTCATGTCCCAAACCTGGGATGCGATCAGGGACCGAGGCAGCACTTCGCCCTGACGACGGATCAGCAATTCAAGCAAGGCGAACTCCTTGCTGCTCAGGTTGATTCGGGTGCCGGCCCGCGTAGCACGGCGCCGCGGTAAATCGAGCACCAGATCGGCGACCTCAAGTTGATCGATTTGCGTTGGGGCGCGCCCGCGTCGCAACAGGGTGCGTACCCGTGCAAGCAACTCGGTGAAGACAAATGGTTTGACCAGATAGTCATCGGCCCCGAGTTCAAGGCCCTTGACGCGATCCTCCACCGCGTCACGCGCGGTGAGGAACAACACCGGCGTATCGTTGCCCGACTCGCGAAGGGATCGGAGGATGCGCCATCCGTCGATGTCGGGAAGCATGACATCGAGCACGATCAGGTCATACGGCGCGATCATCGCGTGATGATGGCCATCAAGGCCGTTGCGCGCCCAATCCACGACGAACCCCGATTCTCTGAGACCCTGCTGTAGATATTCCCCGGTTTTGACTTCGTCTTCGACGATCAGAAGTTTCATCTGCGTTACCTCGCCGGCGCCCCAAGACCGAAGCATACTCTCAATGTAGTTCGCCGAATCTGCCGCGACCATGACAGGACGATGACATCAATGTAATGCCGTGGTCATCCGCATGAAAGCACACCCTGTCTACGCTTCACATTCAAATTTTTCCATTGAACGGGAGCAGCCGAAACCATGCAACGCAATCTCCTCATCCGGCCACAAGGTGTCCATGTTCAACGGCGGCGCTTCGTGCAAGGGTTGGCTGCTGGCGGCGTCATGCTGGGGCTGGCCCCATGGGCGGCGCGCGCGCAAACGGCGCCCGCCGCAACCGGGACGGCCCCGGAGTTGCGGGGTCGCGAATTCGATCTGGTGGTGGCCGAGACGCCGGTCAATTTCACCGGAAAACCTCGGGTCGCGACGACGATCAACGGATCGATTCCAGGGCCGACGCTGCGCTGGAAGGAAGGCGACACGGTGACGATTCGTGTGACCAACCGTATGAACCGTTCGACGTCGATCCACTGGCACGGCATGCTCGTGCCCTTTCAGATGGATGGCGTGCCTGGAATGAGCTTCAAGGGCATCACGCCCGGTGAGACCTTCGTCTATCACTTCAAGGTCCGGCAGGCCGGCACCTACTGGTACCACTCGCACTCGGGCATGCAGGAGCAAACTGGCATGTACGGCGCCATCATCATCGAGCCCGCGCAGGGCAAGACCATACACGCCGAGACCGATCATGTGGTGCTGTTGTCGGACTGGATGGACGAAGACCCGATGCGCGTCCTGGCCAAGCTCAAGGACGACAGCGGTTTTGACAACTACCACGAGCCGACGGCGGTGGACTTCTTCCGCGATGTCTCCCGCGAGGGACTGCGTGCGGCACTCGACAAGCGCGCGATGTGGGAGCAGATGCGCATGAGTCCGGGCGACCTTTCCGATCTATCGGGCGCCACGCTGACGTATCTCACTAATGGCGTCACCCCTGCCGGCAACTGGTTCGCACCCATCGTGCCGGGCAAGGTCGCACGACTGCGCTTCATCAATGGCTCGGGTGATACCTTTTACGACGTGCGCATCCCCGGCCTGAAACTCACGGTGGTTGCCGCCGACGGGCAGGACGTGGAGCCGGTGAGTGTAGACGAGTTCCGCTTCGGCCCTGGGGAAACCTATGACGTGCTGGTGCGCCCCAGAGACGAGGCGTACACGATCTTTGCGCAATCGATGGACCGTACCGGATACGCACGCGGCACGCTGGCTGCCCGGCCGGGTCTCGCCGCGCCCGTTCCGCCGATGGACCCACGCCAGCAATTGACCATGGCCGACATGATGGGCAACGACATGAGCTCGATGCCGGGAATGGACATGGGAGGGATGAGTATGGACACGGAACCTGCTGTGCGGCACGCGCCGGCCGAATACGGTCCCGGCGTCGACGCCCGCGTCGACCACCCACGGACAAATCTGGACGATCCTGGCGTGGGCCTGCGCAACAACGGCCGACGCGTCTTGACCCTGGCTGATCTGCACACGATCGGTGGCCCGATCGACCCGCGTGCGCCCGGTCGCACGATCGAGATGCATCTGACGGGCAACATGGAGCGCTACACCTGGTCGTTCGACGGCGTGCCGTTCGGGGAGTCG
>JAKALI010000602.1 GCA_021813195.1 Pseudomonadota bacterium | reverse complement strand
CAGGGTTAACCGCTCGGGAACCGCAATGGTCTGCGGAACGCTTTCGCCCGGATAGAATGTGCGCGCCGTTGTGACGAGTTCGTTGGGGACGATCGCGAAACTCGCGATCACGGATTCGGGCAGTCCCGATAGATTTAGGAGGAACACCAGCACATTCACCGCGATCAGGCCGATCGTGACGTACTGCAGCTTGATCGAGCGCAGATAGTTGTCATCGTGGAGCGGTACGAACATTTACGGCGTTCCCTATTGATCGTCTGCAATCGGCAACTCCGGCAAGCGCGACCGTGTTGGATCGTGTGCAGTCGAACACGTTCGGCGGACCAATCTTGACCGCGTGCGTCAGCGATTTTGACCTGGCACCCACAGCACATCTCCCCGGCCGCGGTCATTGACGTAGCGGCTGGCGACGAACAGGAAATCCGAAAGCCGGTTGATGTATGCGAGCACGGCCGGGCTGACGCGCTCGCTTGGAGTTGCCGCCAACCGGACGATTTCCCGCTCGGCCCGCCGACAAACCGTGCGCGCAACGTGCAAACTCGCGGCCGCCGCCGATCCGCCAGGAAGGACAAAAGACTTCAGCGGGTTCATCTCGCTGTTCATCTCGTCGATTTCCCGCTCCAGCCGCTCCGCTTGCGCTGCGCTCATGCGCAGTGGTTCCCAGGCAAGCGGTTCACCTGTATCGGGCACGCAAAGGTCAGCGCCGAGGTCGAAAAGATCATTTTGGATGCGAGCGAGTTTCGCGTCGAGCTCGGGATAGCCGCCGGAAACATCGAGGCGGGCAACGCCAATCGCGGCATTGGTCTCGTCCACGGTTCCGTAAGCTTCGATGCGGGCGGCGTCCTTGGCAATACGCTCGCCAGTGCCGAGCCCCGTGGTGCCATCGTCGCCGGTCCGCGTGTAAATTTTATTCAGTTTGACCACGCCGTCCTGTCCTCACGCCTTTGCCACTGCACGAAAACGATCGTGATGTCGCGCTGGAAACCCGCCCGATCGCCGCCGACCGGGCTCGTCTCATGCTCACCATAACGGATCATGTGCCCGATCAGCTGGCTTGATACCGCGCTATGACGGTGAACGCCATAATCACCAGGATGGCCACGAATTGGAGTCCGACGCGCCAGCGCATGAGCTTCTGGCTGAGGTTGGGTGAGGTTCCACGGGTCATCGTCCACAACCCGGCGCAAAGGACCAGGAACACGGCGGCGACAGCAACCGTTGTCGCATGATAGAGAAGTGTCTGCATAGGATTTCAACCTTGGTAGCGGCCGCCTTCCCGTGCCGGTTCGGCCAAAGGTTCGCCTTGCGCTGGCAGAGGCGACGCGCGCCGAGGCGGACCTCGGCGTGGAGCGTCGAGTCGGCGAGGACGGGACTAGAAAGGATAGGCCCAGCCAACGGGTCGTGCAAATCCTTATCTTGACGTGTGCCGAGCGGTTTGGGCTCTTGGATCTGCACGACGAGATCCAAACCGCCGCGAAATGGTCTCGATTTGGCGACACCGCTCGTCGTGTCGAGGTTCCGGCGCCTCACGTATGAATACTCGAGGAGACGAACAACTTGCATAAGCCGGTCGTCAGGCGGGCAAAATGGCAGGCAAAAGCCGCAATGCTGACGGCGTTCAGCGCAGTGACCGCTGTATGGGGCACCGCCGAACCCGCGTTGGCCCAGGCCAAGGCAACACTGGAAAATCAGAACCCTGACGAGATCCGCGCCAACCTTGAGCGGACCCGAGAGACGTTGCAGCAGACCTTGGGCCGGGCCGGCGAGATTGAGGCGGATGTCGCCAAGCTCGATGCCGAGCGCGAGAGGATTAATACGCAGCTTTTGGAAACGGCGGCGTCGATCCAAATCAGCGAAGGTAAATTAACAGAAATCGAAGGGCGCCTGGAGGAACTGGGAGCGAAGGAAAAAATGGTGCGCGGCTCGCTCGATCAACGTCATCAGCAGATCGCGACGTTGTTGGCCGCCCTACAGCGCATGGGGCGAAATCCTCCACCCGTCATCGTTACGCAGCGGCAAGACGCGCTTCAGATGGTGAGAAGCGCCATGCTCTTGGCGTCGGCCTTTCCGGGCATGCGCCAACAGGCCTTGGAACTCGCTGATACGCTGAGCGACTTGATGCGCGTGACGGCGGAGTCGCGCGCCGAAAGCGAGCGCCTCAAATCCGAGACGGCGCGATTGAGCGAGCTTCGAACGCGCCTTGCCGGCGTCATGGAAACAAAACGGCAGTCGATCACCGAACGCCAAAGCGAACTCAAACAGGTGCAGGCCGCCGCTGCGGAGATATCCCGTAAGGTCAACGACTTAACCGAACTCATCACCGAGCTCGACCGGACGGTGGCGAAGAACACCGGCCTGGAAGCCTATGACGCTGCCCTGCTCAAAGCGGGGACAGAGCCCGCCGCGGCTCCACCGTCGCAAAATGCCCAGGCGGATAAGGACGAGACTGCGCCCTCTGCGCCGACGCGCGTCGTCGAGCTTGCGCCGGGAACAACGGCGCTGATGCCGGGCAGCGCCAGCCGCATCGCGCCGGCCATCCCATTTCACCTTGCAAAAGCCAAACTTCCGTTGCCTGCTCACGGCCGTCGCGTGCTCTCCTACGGTGAGCGCACGCAGTACGGTTCGAAATCCAAGGGTCTCGTTCTCGAAACGCGTTCGGGCGCCCAGGTCACGTCTCCGTGCGACGGCTGGATCGTCTATGCGGGCGAATTCCGCAGTTATGGTAAGCTCTTGATTATCAATGGTGGCGGTGGGTATCATATCTTGCTGGCGGGCTTGTCTCAAATCGATGTCCAGCCGGGCCAATTCGTACTGGCCGCCGAGCCCGTCGGAACCATGAGTGTGGCCGGTAAGGAGACGACGGGTGTGGGAAACTCGGCACCCGTGCTGTATATTGAATTTCGAAAAGACGGGCAGCCGATCGATCCGGACCCCTGGTGGGCGGTCGGTCTTCAGAAGGCACAAGGCTAATGCGCAAGACGGACTTCGCATTTTGGACGTTCATGACGATGGCTGGTCTCGCAGCCATGACGACGGTCATGAATGTTACTCGAACCGAGTCGGCTACGTCGTCGAATGCGGAACTTTATCGCCAGTTGGATTTGTTCGGGGACGTGTTCGAGCGGGTGCGTTCTGATTACGTGGAGAAGCCCGACGACCAGATGCTGATTGAGTCGGCCATCAACGGCATGCTGTCGGCCCTCGACCCGCACTCATCGTATCTGAGCCCCAAAAACTTCAAAGACATGCAGGTTCAGACCCGTGGTGAGTTCGGCGGGCTCGGCATCGAAGTCACCATGGAGAACGGTGTCATCAAGGTCGTCGCGCCGATCGACGACACGCCAGCATTCAAGGCAGGAATTCTCGCGAATGACCTCATCACGCACCTCGATAACGAACAGATCACGGGGCTGACCCTGGAGCAGGCGGTCGAAAAAATGCGCGGTCCGGTCAATACCGCAATCACGCTCACCGTGGTCCGCAAGGGGCGCGAAGAGCCCTTCGACGTAAAAGTGACGCGGGACGTCATTCGGATCAATCCCGTCAAGGCCCGCGCTGAGGACGATGTCGCCTACATCAAGGTTTCAACCTTCAATGAGCA
>JAKALI010000601.1 GCA_021813195.1 Pseudomonadota bacterium | reverse complement strand
CGGCATCGCTGTGCCCGAAGTGGGGCATCCGAACTTGGACCGGTTCGCTTGCTTGCGTCTTCAGGGCATCAACGTAGTAGTCCAGGACCTTGGCGACGGCCGAACCGAGGTGGCGGCCATTGATCCAGTAGCCTCTATGCAGGCGATAGACAATCCGCGCTTCAGGCAAGCGGCCGAGCGTGTCCGGGCATTACTCAAGAAGGTCGTTACGAATCTTTAGCCGGATTTCAATTGGCGGGTCGCCGCCGCGAACCTGGCGAACCTAACGGTCGAGCCTGTTCACGTCGCCGGGGCGGTTCGGCCGAGTGCTCGGTCGAACAGTGGGCGTGGTCCGCAAGCGCCTCGATGATGCGGCACTCGGCGATTCGCCCGCCGCGGCAGCGCCTGATCATGCGCTTGAACTCGATTGCCAACGCTTGAAGACGCGCGATCCGGCTTTCGACCTGCTGAAGCTGACGCCTTGCCATCTGGTCGACGGCCGCACAGGAGTGGTCGGGTTCGTCCGTCATACTCAAGATTTCTCGGATCACATCAAGCGAGAAGCCTAATTCTCGACTGTGCCGGATGAAGGCCAATCGTTCGAGATGTTGCTGGCCGAAGCGCCGCTGGTTGCCCCTGGTGCGCGGGGCACCCGGCATCAGACCGATCTGCTCGTAGTAGCGGATCGTCTGGATTTTACAGCTCGTCCAAGCGGCGAGCTCGCCGATCGTAAGATTTGGTTCCATCACAGCATGCCCTCTTGAACCTACAGTTACTGTAGGTTCTATCTTCGAAAACTCAATGACCGAATGCGCAGACCGGAGGCGTCCGATGACACAAGCCCATACCCACGACCACAATCATGGCGCGCACGACCACGCCGCTGCCGGCTGCTGTGGCTGCGAGGCGCGCCCAGCGGCCGGACCGGCTTTTCGGGGTGGCCGCGCCTACAAGGTGCGCGGCATGGACTGCGCGGAAGAAGTGGCAGTTCTCAAGCAAGCGGTCGGGCCGCGGGTCGGTGGCGCCGATCGGTTGGCGTTCGACGTCCTGAATGGCCGGATGACGGTCGCCAACGAGGCGCGCGACGTGCCGGAAGATGAGATTCTCAAAGCCGTCGCCGCGACCGGCATGAGCGCCGTCCCGTGGGTAGCACAGGTTGGCGCCGCCAAGGGGGGCGGCGACCATCGCCGTCAGCAAGTGCTGTTCACCGCCGTGAGCGGCGCATGCGTCTTGATCGGCCTCACCCTCCACGTTGTGCTCGCGGGCGGTTTCGCGGAAGCCTGGAAACTGCTCGGCACGCATGCCGGCCAGCCGACGCCATGGCCCGAAATTGCCGCCTATGTCGCCGCCGTCCTCTTCGGTGCACGGTTTGTCGCGGTGAAGGCCTGGTATGCGGCGCGCAACCTGCGTCCGGACATGAATCTGCTGATGACCGTGGCGGTTGTCGGCGCCATGGCGATCGGCGAGTGGTTCGAGGCAGCGACGGTCAGCTTTTTGTTCGCGTTGTCGCTTGCGATCGAGAGCTGGAGTGTGGGACGGGCGCGGCGGGCGATTGCAGAACTGCTTGATCTCGCGCCGCCGACCGCACGGCTGCTGCGCCCCGACGGATCGGAGGCGACAATTCCTGTAGCCGAGATCAAGCCCGGCGACCGCTTTATTGTGCCGGCCGGGGAGCGTATTCCGCTCGACGGACGGGTTGTGGCGGGCGCGAGCACCGTGAACCAGGCGCCTATTACCGGAGAAAGCGTCCCGGTGGAGAAGGAGGTCGGCGCGGAGCTGTTTGCTGGTACGATCAATGGCGACGGTACGCTGACGGTCGAGGCCACCAAGACAGCCGAGGACACGACGCTTGCCCGCATCATCCACATGGTCGAGGAGGCGCATGCGCGCCGCGCGCCCTCCGAGCAGTGGGTGGAACGCTTTGCCCGCGTTTACACGCCTGCGGTCATGGCATTAGCGATCCTCGTATTCCTGGTGCCCCCGCTAGCATTCGGCCAAGGCTGGGATGATTGGTTCTACCGTGCCCTCGTCCTGCTCGTGATCGCCTGCCCTTGTGCGCTGGTGATCTCGACACCGGTCTCAATCGTCGCGTCCCTCGCATCGGCCGCGCGAGCCGGTGTCCTGGTCAAGGGCGGCGCCTTCATCGAGCTGCCGGCGCGGCTTCAAGCGATTGCCATGGACAAGACCGGCACCATGACGCGTGCCGAACCCGATGTGGTCAAAGTCATTCCGCTCGGCAGCCACACGGAAGCGGAACTCATCGCCCGCGCCGCGGCGCTCGAAGCGCGGTCGACGCATCCGTTGGCGCGCGCAATCGTCCGTTACGCCGGGCAGCGAGGCATCGCCTCAACACCGGCGACGGATGTGCAGGTACTGCGCGGCAAGGGCCTCACCGGCATATTCGATGGCGAGCAGTTCTGGCTCGGCTCGCACCGCTATGTCGTCGAGCGTGGCCAGGGTACCTCGGAGACTGCCCAACAAGCCGAAGCACTGGAAGCGGACGGCAAGACCGTTATCGTGGTTGGTAACCCGCGACATGTTTGTGGCTTAATCGCAGTCGCCGACGCCATCCGTCCCGAGGCACAGGATATCGTCAAGCAACTACACGCGGCCGGTGTTGCGCAGGTAGTCATGCTGACCGGCGACAACCGCGTCACCGCTGAAGCCATCGCACGCGAAGTCGGCATCGACGAGGTGTATGCCGAGTTACTGCCGGAAGAAAAGCTCAAGCGAATCGAGGAACTCGTCGCACGCTACGGTACTGTCGCCATGGTAGGTGACGGCGTCAACGACGCGCCAGCGCTTGCGCGTGCGAACCTCGGCATTGCCATGGGTGCGATCGGCTCCGACGCGGCGATCGAGACGGCCGATATTGCGCTGATGACCGATGACATATCCAAGCTACCCTGGCTTGTTTCTCATGCCCGGCGAACGCTTGCCGTTATCCGTCAAAACATTACCTTCTCGCTCGGCATCAAGGCCATATTCGTCGTTCTGACCTTTGCAGGGATGGCGACCCTGTGGGGCGCCATTGCTGCGGATACGGGCGCCTCGCTCCTCGTCGTCTTTAATGGGCTTCGGCTTCTGAGGTCTCATAAAACCGCGAATCGGGCGGGAGCCCCTCGGTCAGGAGGCTCGGGCGCTGACAGCTATCTGGGCGTTCGGCGAGGCGTTGCGCAATGATCAGCGCCCGGGCGTCCTCGGTCGCGAGATTAAGCCATGTCGACGGCAAATTTATCCGAATCTTGCCATTTCAACTGCATTCGAGAAATTTCCCCAGACTAAAACCCAGAACTAAACGGAAAAATTAGTCTGGGGCGTTTCGGATCGATCTCGAAATCGATTGTGATGCAAGAAGTTAGCGGGCGCCCCACTCGGGACAAAGATACGAACACGTATGTAATTGAAATACTAATTTCACTCTCCCGACTGACCCATCCCAGCTCTCTCCGCGGGGAATCCGTCAGAACAGGTAGTTTCAACGACCGCTTATCGCTTGGACCTGACATTATTCCGCGCAGGGTTTCGTCTCTTCACGCAGTGCACCTCTATTTTATGGCGCTCGCGCGGATATCAATGAAGAAATGCGATTTGTGACGCAGCCGACGTGAGCTGAGGGGAACTCA